>NZ_JAMOLN010000085.1 GCF_024448165.1 Streptomyces longispororuber | reverse complement strand
CTCGCCGGCCTCCTCGCCCTCACGCTGGCCGCCACCGTCCCGCTCGCCTTCGTCCGCGTCCAGCCCCTGCTCACCGCCCTCGCCCTCACCACGGCCACCCTCCTCGCCCCGCTCGTCTACCACCGCACCCTGTACACCGCGCTGGTGACCACGGGCATCGCGCTGTTCGTCGTGGGGCTGCGGCACCCGGCCCGTACGGCCGTCCTGTTCGCGGTCCCGTACGTCGCCTTCGCCCTGGTCTCGGCCGAGGACGTGCGGGCGTACGGCATGGTCCTGCTCACGATCGCCGCGGCGGCGCTCGGCGCGGGCTCCGCCCGGCGGGCGAACACGGAGGCGGCCGACCGCACCGCCGCCGACCACAGCTACGCGGACACGGCGCTCGCCCACGCGGCCCTCGGCGAACGGGCCCGCATCGCCCGGGAGTTGCACGACATCGTCGCCCACCACGTCTCGACGATCTCCGTCCAGGCGGAGACGGCCCGGTACACCACGCCCGGCCTGTCCGCGGAGGGCGCCGCGACGTTCCTGGCGATCGGCGACACGGCCCGCCTCGCGCTCACCGAGATGCGCCGCCTGCTCGGCGTGCTGCGCGAGGACCTGCCGGCGCACACGCCCGCCGCCCGCGCCCCGCAGCCCGGCCTCGCCCAGCTCGTCGCGCTGGTCGACGAGGCCCGCGAGACCTCCGGCGGCGCAGTCCGCCTCCTCGTCCGCGGCCGCGTCACCCCGCTCGACCCCGGTCTGGAACTGACCGCGTACCGCATCGTCCAGGAAGCCCTGACGAACACCCGCCGCCACGCGCCCGGCGTGGCCGTCGACGTCGAACTCGACTACAGGGAGACCGAGTTGAGACTCCGCATCCGAGACTGCGGCCCCGGCGCCGCCACCGGGAGACCGGGCGGGACGAGCGGCCACGGGCTGCTCGGCATGCGCGAACGCACCGCGATGGCGGGCGGCACCCTGGCCGCGGGCCCCGGCCCGGCCGGCGGCTTCGTGGTCGAGGCGACCCTGCCCCTCCCGACAGCGCAGGGCACCGCGCCGTGACCCGGATCGTCGTCGCCGACGACCAGGACGTCGTACGGGCCGGGTTCAGCGCCCTGCTCGCCACCCAGCCCGACTTCACGGTCACGGGCAGCGCCGCGAGCGGGGCGGAGGCGATCCGGGTGTGCCGCGAGAGCCGGCCCGACCTGGTCCTGATGGACGTCCGGATGCCCGGCATGGACGGCATCGAGGCCACCCGGCGGCTCACCCGCGACGCGACGGCGCCGCGCGTCGTGATGCTGACGACGTTCGACCTCGACGAGTACGTGTACGACGCGCTCGCCGCGGGTGCCAGCGGCTTCCTGCTCAAGGACATGCCCGCGGAGCGGCTCTTCGAGGCGGTCCGTGTCGTCGCCGCGGGCGAGGCGCTGCTGGCGCCCACGGTCACCCGCCGGCTGATCGCCGAGTTCACCCGGCTGCGCCCGCGGGCCCTGCCCGAACAGGCCCACCGCATCGACGCGTTGACCCCGCGCGAACGCGAGGTGCTGCGGCTGATCGCCGAAGGGCTGTCCAACCAGGAGATCGCCCGGCGTCTGGTCGTCGGCGCGGAGACGGTGAAGACCCACGTCAGCCGGGTCCTGACCAAACTCGGCGTCCGGGACCGCGCCCAGGCGGTGGTCGCGGCGTACGAGTCGGGCCTGGTGGTGCCCCGGTCCGGTGAGGGCCGCACCCCGTGACGGAAGAAGGCAGAAGGCAGAAGGCCCCGCTTCCGGCGTACCGGAAGCGGGGCCCACACGCGGCGGCTTCGGCCGCTACTTCTTCTCCACCGGCTTGCGCAGCTGGATGTTGAGCTCGCGCAGCCGCGTCTCGTCCAGCTCGGTGGGGGCGCCCATCATCAGGTCCTGCGCGTTGCCGTTCAGCGGGAACGAGATGGTCTCCCGGATGTTCGGCTCGTCGGCGAGGAGCATGACGATGCGGTCGACGCCCGGGGCGATCCCGCCGTGCGGCGGGGCGCCGAAGCGGAACGCGCGGAGCATGCCCGCGAACTCGGCCTCGACCGTCTCGGCCGCGTAGCCCGCGATCTCGAAGGCCTTGAGCATGATGTCGGGCTCGTGGTTCCGGATGGCGCCGGAGGACAGCTCGATGCCGTTGCAGACGATGTCGTACTGCCAGGCCAGGATGTCCAGCGGGTCCTTCTCCTCCAGGTCCTGCATGCCGCCCTGCGGCATGGAGAACGGGTTGTGGGAGAAGTCGATCTTGCCGGTCTCCTCGTCCTTCTCGTACATCGGGAAGTCGACGATCCAGCAGAACCGGAAGACGCCCTCTTCGAAGTGGCCGGCGCGCTTGGCGGCCTCGACGCGGACGGCGCCCATGATCTTGGAGACCTCGTCGAACTCGCCCGCGCCGAAGAACACGGCGTGACCGGCCTTGAGGCCGAGGCGCTCGGTGAGGACCTTGACGTTCTCCTCGGTGAGGAACTTGGCGATCGGGCCGGCGAAGGCACCGTCCTCGCCGACGCGGATCCAGGCCAGGCCCTTGGCGCCCTGCTCGACCGCGTAGTCACCGAGACCGTCGAAGAACTTGCGGGACTGCGACGCGGTGTCCGGCACCGGCAGCGCGCGCACGTGCTTGCCGGCGAACGCCTTGAACTCCGAGCCCTCGAACACGTCGGTGATGTCGACGAGCTCCAGCTGGGCCCGCAGGTCGGGCTTGTCGTTGCCGTACTTCAGCATCGACTCGCGGAACGGGATGCGCGGGAACGGGGAGGTGACCTCGCGGCCGCCGCCGAACTCCGTGAAGATCTCCGTCATGAGCTTCTCGATGGGCTGGAAGACGTCTTCCTGCTCCACGAAGCTCATCTCGACGTCGAGCTGGTAGAACTCGCCCGGCGAGCGGTCCGCGCGCGCGTCCTCGTCGCGGAAGCACGGCGCGATCTGGAAGTAGCGGTCGAAGCCCGAGATCATCAGCAGCTGCTTGAACTGCTGCGGGGCCTGCGGCAGCGCGTAGAACTTGCCGGGGTTCAGACGGGACGGGACGACGAAGTCACGCGCGCCCTCGGGGGAGGTGGCGGCGAGGATCGGCGTCGCCATCTCGTTGAAGCCGAGCGCGACCATCTTCGAGCGGATCGAGGCGATGACCGCGCTGCGCAGCATGATGTTCTTGTGCATGCGCTCGCGCCGCAGGTCGAGGAAGCGGTACTCCAGGCGCCGCTCCTCGTTCACGCCATCGTCCGCGTTGATCGTGAAGGGGATCTGCTGGGCCGCGCCGAGCACCTCGACCTCGGCGGCCTCGATCTCGATCTCGCCGGTGGGCAGCTCGCCGTTGACGTTGTCCGCGCCGCGGGAGACGACCTTGCCGTCCACGCGGACGACGGTCTCCTTGGTCAGCTTGTCGAGGACCTCGGCGGCCTTCGTGCCCGGGCGGGCGACGAGCTGCGTGATGCCGTAGTGGTCACGCAGATCGATGAAGAGGATGCCGCCCAGGTCTCGGCGATTGTGCAGCCAGCCGCTCAGTCGGACGTCGGTGCCGACGTCAGAGGCGCGGAGCTCGCCGCAGGTGTGGGACCTGTACCGATGCATCGTCGTTCATCCAGCCTTTGCGCTTGGGGTTCCCGGGGAGACAACCCGGATCTCCCCAAGGGTACCGGCCGCCTCAAGATCGCTCCGCGAATAGTCTCGGTGGCCGTTTGCGATCTCCTCTTCCTACAGTGGGGCCATGCGCACTGGTGAGCCCCTCCCTCCGGTGGAGGACGTCCTCGCCGCTCTCGCGACCGGCCTGTGGCGCTGGGACAACCGGGCGGGCCTCGTCACGTTCGACGTGGAGGCCGCCCGGCTCATCGGCATGCCCTCGCCGGACGGGAAGCCGGTCACCCTGACGGAGGCCGGGGTCAGGTCCCGATTCCACCCGGTCGACTGGAACGAGATCGACGGCATCGTGCAGCTCGCCGTCGCCGAGGGCACCGTCGCCGAGGCCCGGCTGCGCATCATGGACGAGCAGGGCCACGTCATCCGTACCGTGCGCAGCCGCTCCAAGCCGTTCGTGCACGGTGACGCCCCGGGCTCGTACGAGCTGATCGGCACGCTCCAGGAAGTGACCGAGCCGCCGCCCGAGGCCGCGTCCCGCACCCCGGTGACCGGCGACTGGCGGCGCTCGCGCGAGGCGTTCCTGCTGGACGCGGGCCGGGCGCTCGCGGAGGCCGGGTCGACGGCCGAGGTGCTGCGGGTCGCGGCGGGTCTGTCGATGCCGGGGTTCTCGCCGAGCGGGCTCGCGGTGTTCGGGGTGGCGGGCGACCGGCTCACCGTGATCGGGCACCACGGGCAGCAGGACGGGGACGAGGGCCCCTTCACGGACATGGACCTGGCCACGGACTATCCGGCGGCCGAGGTCGTGCGCCACGGCCGGGCCGTGTACCTGTCGTCGCCGGAGGAGTACCGGAACCGCTATCCGGCGGCCTGGCCGCTGGCCGCGCGGTTCGACCGGCAGTCGTGGGCGTTCCTGCCGCTGGTCGTCGCGGGCCGCACCATCGGCGCGTGGATGGCGGGCTTCGACTACCGGGTGTCGTTCACCCCGGACGAGCGCTCGGTCCTCACCACGGTCGCCCGGATGCTGGCGCAGGCCCTCTCGCGGGCCGTGGTCGCCGAGTCCGAGCGGGAGCTGACCGACGGCCTGCAGAAGTCGATGCTGCCGACGCTCGGCCCGCAGATCCCCGGCATGGCCATCGCGGCCCGCTACGTGCCGACCGGCGGCGGACTCCAGGTCGGCGGCGACTGGTACGACATGATCCCGCTGCCCAGCGGCCGGATCGCGCTCGTCATCGGTGACGTCCAGGGCCACGACGTGCGGGCGGCGGGCCTGATGGGGCAGCTCCGCATCGCCCTGCGCGCGTACGCCTCGGAGGGCCACCGCCCCGACGCGGTGCTCTCCCGCGCCTCCCGCTTCCTGCACGGCATCGGCGACACCGCCCGCGACACCGACCCGGCGGACCCGCGCTTCGCGACCTGCCTGTACGTGGAGGCCGACCCGGCCACCGGAATCCTGGAGATGGCCCGCGCGGGCCACCCCGACCCCGCGATACGCATGGCCGACGGCACGGTCCTGATGCGGCCGACCGCCGGCGGCCTCCCCCTCGGCATCGACCCCGACGCGGACTATCCGACGACCCGGCTCGTCCTGGAACCCGGCGAGACGCTGCTGCTGTGCACGGACGGACTGATCGAGACCGGCGGGCACGACCTGGACACCGGCTGGGCCCGGGTCCGTACGACGCTGGAGTCGGCCGCCGCCGAGAAGCTGGAGGAGCTGGCCGACGCCCTCGTCCAGGCGGTGCACGGCCCCTCCTCGCACCACACCACGGGCCCCCTCGCGGATCGCAGGGAGGACGACATAGCGCTGCTCCTGCTGCGCCGGACGACCCCGGCGACCGTGCCGCTCACGGCGCGGCGCACCGCGATGACCATCGCGCAGGCCGAGCCCGAGCGGATCGCGGCCGCCCGTCAGCAGCTGCGGGAGCTGCTGCACGACTGGGCCGACGAGGACCAGGTCGACTCGGCGGTGCTGCTGATCTCGGAGATGGTCACGAACGTCCTGGTGCACACCGACGGCGACGCCCTGATGGTCGCCGAGGTGACCGGCGGCGGCGAGGGCCCGCGCAGGATGCGCGTGGAGGTCGCGGACGCCTCGGACGACCTGCCGCACAAGCGCAGACCGGGCGAGCTCGCGTCGTCCGGGCGGGGCCTGGTCCTCATGGAGCTCCTCGCCCAGCGGTGGGGCGTGGACCCCAGGGGCGAGGGCAAGAGCATCTGGTTCGAGCTCTACGAGCCCTCGGACAGCCCGGACGACCCGGAGGCCGGTGCCGGTCCTGTTTCACGTGAAACGGCGCCCCCGGGCCCGTAGCGCTCCCGCAGTTCGCTGACGACGCCGAACGCGGCCGCCGTCAGCGGCACCGCGAGCAGCATGCCGAGGATCCCGGCGACGGAGGCGCCCGCGGTGATGGCGAGCAGCACCACCGCCGGGTGCATCTGCACGGTCCGGGACTGGATCATCGGCTGCAGCACGTGCCCTTCGAGCACCTGCACCGCGAGCACCACGCCCAGCGCCCAGAGGGCGATGATGAACCCCCGGTCGGCGAGCGCGACCAGGATGGCGACGGCGCCGGAGATGAAGGCGCCGAGGTAGGGGATGTAGGCGCCGACGAAGACCAGGGCCGCGAGGCCGACCGCGCCGGGCACCTGGAGGATGAGCAGCCCGATACCGATGCAGGTGGCGTCGATGAGGGCGATGATCGTGGTGCCGCGCATGAAGCCCGAGATCGCCGCGAAGGCCCGCCGGGCGATGGCTTCCAGGACCTCGCCGCCGTCCCCCGGGACGGCCTGGCGCAGCGCCTGGCGGAACCGCCCGGCGTCCCGCAGGAAGAAGAAGCAGAGCAGCAGCGCGAGCACCGCCATGGCGGCGATCTCCCCGGCGACGCTGAGGCCGCTGATCACGCCGGACGCGGCGTCGCCGCCGTACTTCTTGAGCAGGTCCTGGGCGTTGTCGGCGAGGTGGTCGAGGTCGAGCGCGCCGGTGCCGAACTTCTCGGACAGGTCCTGGGCGGCCTGCTTCACGGAGGCCACGATCTGGTCCCCGGTGTCGATCAGGGCCTTGACCACGATGTATCCGGCGCCGCCGACGACGACGAGGATCAGCGCGCAGGTGAGCCCGGACGCGAGGGACTGCTGCACCTTGGCCCGGCGCAGCGCCAGGTAGACGGGTCGCAGGAGCGCGGTGCCGAGCAGGGCGAGCAGCACCGGCACGACGGCCGTCTTGAGCTCGACGCACACCCAGATCCCGACCCAGGCCACTCCGGTGACGAGCAGTGCGACGGCGCACCACGCGGCGACGCGACGGGCGGGGTCGGGGAGGAGCTGTTTACCGGTCTGCACCCGGCCAGTCGACCATGCCCGTCAAGCGGGCACCCCCCGAGGGGGTACGGGAGGGTGACGGGAAGTCAGCTGCCCGGCGGGCGGCCGGACATGGTGACGGCCCGCCGGGTGCAGAGTCGGCGGGCCGTCACGATCGGTGCGCACACGGCTTACGTGTGCGGCAGGCGCTCCACGGAGGGGATGACGCCCAGGCGGCCGGCCTGGAAGTCGTCGAAGGCCTGCTGGAGTTCGGCCTTGGTGTTCATCACGAAGGGGCCGTAGTGGGCCATGGGCTCACGGATCGGCTGTCCGCCGAGGATGACCACTTCCAGGTCCGGGGTGTTCGAGTCCTGCGACTCGTCGGCCCGCACGGTCAGGGACGAGCCGGCGCCGAAGACGGCGGTCTGCCCCATGTGGACGGGACGCCGGTCGGCGCCCACGGTGCCGCGGCCGGCGAGCACGTACACGAGGCCGTTGTAGTCCTCGCGCCAGGGCAGCGTCGCCTCGGCACCGGGGCGGACGGTGGCGTGCACCATCGTGATCGGCGTGTGCGTGATGCCGGGGCCCTCGTGGCCGTCGAACTCACCGGCGATGACGCGGAGCAGCGCGCCGCCGTCCTCGGTGGTGAGCAGCTTGACCTGGCCACCGCGGATGTCCTGGTAGCGCGGGTCCTGCATCTTGTCCTTGGCCGGCAGGTTCACCCACAGCTGCAGGCCGTGGAAGAGGCCGCCGGACATGACGAGCGACTCCGGCGGCGCCTCGATGTGCAGCAGGCCGGAGCCCGCCGTCATCCACTGGGTGTCGCCGTTGGTGATCGTGCCGCCGCCACCGTTCGAGTCCTGGTGGATGAAGGTCCCGTCGATGATGTACGTGACGGTCTCGAAACCGCGGTGCGGGTGCCAGGGCGTGCCCTTGGGCTCTCCCGGCGCGTACTCCACCTCGCCCATCTGGTCCATCATGATGAACGGGTCGAGGTACTTGTAGTTGATTCCGGCGAACGCGCGGCGCACCGGGAAGCCTTCCCCCTCGAAGCCGCTGGGCGCGGTCGTCACGGCCAGCACGGGGCGGGCCACGGCGTCCGCCGGCGCGGCCACACGGGGCAGGGTCAGCGGGTTCTCGACGGTCACAGCGGGCATTTGGGGGACCTCCTAGCGTCCTCGTGTCTCCACTTTAGTTGAACGATGAACTTCTCGCCACCCGGAACGCGGAACGCCCGGAGGGAATTCCCTCCGGGCGTCGTGGGGTGGCTCCGCTACGAGGAGCAGGGGCTCAGCCGTACATGCGGCGCATGGCGAAGTCGACCATCTGCTCGACCGCCTTCGCGTCGAAGACCATCCGGTGCTCGCCCTCCATGTCGAGGACAAAGCCGTACCCGGTGGGCAGCAGGTCGATCACCTCGGCACCGGTGATCACGAAGTACTTGGACTCCTTGCCCGCGTACCGGCGCAGCTCCTTGAGCGTGGTGAACATCGGGATCACCGGCTGCTGGGTGTTGTGCAGCGCGAGGAATCCCGGGTTGTCGCCGCGCGGGCAGTAGACCTTCGACGAGGCGAAGATCTGCTGGAAGTCCTCGGCGGACATCGAGCCCGTGGTGAACGCCCGCACCGCGTCGGCCAGGGACGGGGGCGACGGCTCCGGGTACAGCGGCGCCTGCTGCCCGTACCCGCCCTGCTGCGGCGGGGCGTACTGCTGCCCGGCAGTCGTGCTCCCTGCGTGCTGGTCATAGCCGTACATGGGGGCAAGCGTACCGAGACCCGGCCGGGGCGTGGGGCCGGGCCGGATTTCTGTATCAAGCACTAGAGAAATAGGGGCGGATACTGCTACGGTTTTTCTGTAGCCAGCGATACAGAAAGGGTGCGGGCCGCGGCGCGCGCACCGAGGGGGAGGAACGGCCATGACCGGTACGCCACTTGACGCCACCACCACGACGCGGCCCTTCGCGCGCACCGTGCGCGGATCGGGCCCCGGCCTGCTCGTCGCGCACGGGGCGGGCGGTTCGGTCGAGGCCAATTACGGCCCGGTGATGGCGGCCCTGGCCGCCGCGCACACGGTCGTCGGCATCGACTACCCCGGCACGGGAGCGACCCCGCGCGCCGCCGCCCCGCTGGAGCTGGACGAGCTGGCGGACCAGCTGGTGGCCGCGGCCGACGCGGAGGGGCTCGACCGGTTCGCCGTGTCGGGGTACTCGCTGGGCGGCGCCGTGGCGATCCGGATCGCCGCGCGGCACCCCGACCGCGTGACGGCCCTGCTCCTGACGGCCTCCTTCGCGCACGCCGACCACGACCTGCGCCTCGGCGCCGAGCTGTGGCGCGCCCTCGCCGAGTCGGGCGACCGGGAGACCCTGGCCCGGTTCGTCGTGCCGCGCGCCCTGCGCGAGGCAGCCCTGCGCTCCCTGTCCGGCGAGGCGCTGGCGGCCCTGCTCGCCGAGGTCGGGGCGACGGCACCGCCCGGCACGGCGGACCAGGTCGACCTGGTCACCCGGGTGGACGTCCGGGCCGACCTCCCGCTGATCAAGGCCCCCACACTGGTGGTGACGGCGACGGGCGACCGCCTGGTGCCGCCGGCCCTCCACCGGGCCCTGGCCGGGGCGATCCCCGGCGCCCGGTCGGCGGAGATACCGACGGGCCACCTCCCGTTCGCCGAACTGCCGCAGGAGTGGGCCGCGTTGATGACGGAGTTCTTGCGCGACACAAGGGTGTGAGGGGACCGTGGGGCCTCGGACCCGCGGTGACCTCCGCCCACCCGGACCGCAGCGTTCGTCACAGTTGACCCGATGGGGTTGATTCTTATTACCGGCGGGTAGCATCCTGGTGGTTACTAGTTAGTACGCGTACGAGGACGATCCCCCTCCCAAGCCATTACGGAGCCGTCGCCATGGGGCACTACAAGTCGAATCTCCGCGACATCGAGTTCAACCTCTTCGAGGTGCTCGGCCGCGACAAGCTGTACGGCACCGGCCCGTTCGGGGAGATGGACGTCGACACCGCCAAGAGCATCCTCGACGAGGTCGCCCGCCTCGCGGAGAACGATCTGGCGGAGTCCTTCACGGACGCCGACCGCAACCCGCCGGTCTTCGACCCGGAGACGAACACGGCGCCGGTCCCGGCGTCGTTCAAGAAGTCCTACAAGGCCTTCATGGACTCCGAGTACTGGCGTCTGGGCCTGCCCGAGGAGATCGGCGGCACCACCGCGCCGCGCTCCCTGATCTGGGCGCACGCCGAGCTGATCCTGGGCGCCAACCCCGCGATCTGGATGTACTCGTCCGGTCCCGCGTTCGCCGGCATCCTCTTCGAGGAGGGCACCGAGGCGCAGAAGAAGGTCGCCGAGATCGCCGTCGAGAAGCAGTGGGGCTCGACGATGGTGCTGACCGAGCCGGACGCCGGTTCGGACGTCGGCGCGGGCCGCGCGAAGGCCGTGCAGCAGGCGGACGGCTCCTGGCACATCGAGGGCGTGAAGCGGTTCATCACGTCCGGTGAGCACGACATGTCGGAGAACATCCTCCACTACGTGCTGGCCCGCCCCGAGGGCCACGGCCCCGGCACGAAGGGCCTCTCCCTCTTCCTCGTCCCGAAGTTCGAGTTCGACTGGGAGACCGGCGAGCTGGGCGAGCGCAACGGCGTGTACGCGACGAACGTCGAGCACAAGATGGGCCTCAAGGCGTCCAACACGTGCGAGATGACGTTCGGCGACCAGCACCCCGCCAAGGGCTGGCTGATCGGCGACAAGCACGAGGGCATCCGCCAGATGTTCCGCATCATCGAGTTCGCCCGCATGATGGTCGGCACGAAGGCGATCTCGACGCTGTCGACGGGTTACCTGAACGCCCTGGAGTACGCCAAGGAGCGCGTCCAGGGTCCCGACCTGGCCCAGTTCATGGACAAGGCGGCCCCCAAGGTCACCATCACGCACCACCCGGACGTGCGCCGCTCGCTGCTCACGCAGAAGGCGTACGCGGAGGGCATGCGCTCCCTCGTGCTGTACACGGCCTCCGTCCAGGACTCGATCCAGGTCAAGGAAGCCGCGGGCGAGGACGCGAGCGCCGAGCACGCGCTGAACGACCTGCTCCTCCCGATCGTCAAGGGCTACGGCTCCGAGAAGGGCTACGAGCAGCTCGCCCAGTCGCTGCAGACGTTCGGCGGCTCCGGCTTCCTGCAGGAGTACCCGATCGAGCAGTACATCCGTGACTCCAAGATCGACACGCTCTACGAGGGCACCACGGCGATCCAGGGCCAGGACTTCTTCTTCCGCAAGATCGTCCGCAACCAGGGCGCCGCGCTGAACGGGCTGGCGGAGGAGATCAAGAAGTTCCTCGCGGTCGAGACCGGCGGCGAGGAGCTGGCCGGCGCCCGCGAGTCCCTCGCCCGTGCCGCCGGTGAGCTGGAGGCCATCGTCGGCGTCATGCTGACGGACCTGGCCGCCACGGAGCAGGACCCCAAGAACATCTACAAGGTGGGTCTGAACACGACCCGGCTGCTGATGGCCTCCGGTGACGTGGTCGTCGGCTACCTCCTCCTGAAGGGCGCCTCCGTCGCCGCGGAGCGCCTGGCGGACGGCTCCGCCGGCAAGGACGCGTCGTTCTACCAGGGCAAGGTCGCCGCGGCGAAGTTCTTCGCGGCGAACGTCCTGCCGGGTGTCACGGGTGCGCGGAAGCTGGCGCAGGGCACGAGTGAGACCGGGCTTGACGTCATGACGCTGGACGAGTCGGCGTTCTAGCGTTCTGACCTCCGGCGACCCGGTGGTTTCCCGAGGCCCGTCGTCCCGTCACGGGACGACGGGCCTCGTCGTGTGCGACTGCTTTCGTCTGCGGGTGCGTGGAGGCCGGTCGCGCTCCGCGGCGGAGCCCCACCGGCCCGGCAGCCCGCGACGAAACACCGACCCGGCAGACGGGGCTGTGCCGACCAGCCCCCACGCCCCCGCACCCGCCCACCCACAGGGCCTACCCTGGCCGCATGCGCACTCCCTCCGGCCCCTTCGACCGCGGCCACACCGACGACCTGATGACCTTCCTCGCCGCGAGCCCCACGCCGTACCACGCCGTGGCCACCGTGGCCGCACGCCTGGAGAAGGCGGGCTTCCGGCAGGTCGCGGAGACGGACGCCTGGGACGGTGAGGCGGGCGGGAAGTACGTCACGCGGGGCGGCGCGATCATCGCCTGGTACGTGCCGGAGGGCGCCGCGGCGCACACCCCGTTCCGGATCGTCGGCGGCCACACCGACTCCCCGAACCTGCGCGTGAAGCCGCAGCCCGACATGGGCAGCCAGGGCTGGCGGCAGGTGGCCGTCGAGATCTACGGCGGCCCGCTGCTCAACTCCTGGCTCGACCGCGACCTCGGCCTCGCCGGACGGATCTCGCTGCGCGACGGCACCGAGCGCCTCGTCGACATCGACCGCCCGCTGCTGCGCGTGCCGCAGCTCGCCGTCCACCTGGACCGCTCCGTCACCACGGAGGGCCTCAAGCTGGACAAGCAGCGCCACATGCAGCCCATCTGGGGTCTGGGCAACGACGTCCACGAGGGCGATCTGCTCGGCTTCCTGGAGGACGAGCACGGGCTCGCCCGCGGCAGCATCACCGGCTGGGACCTGATGACGTACGCCGTCGAGGCCCCCTCGTACCTGGGCCGCGACAAGGAGCTGGTCGCCGGGCCGCGCATGGACAACCTGCTGTCCGTGCACGCCTGCACCGCCGCGCTCACCGAGGTCACCAAGCGGGAGTCGCTGCCGTACATCCCGGTCCTCGCCGCCTTCGACCACGAGGAGAACGGGTCGCAGTCCGACACCGGCGCGGACGGCCCGCTGCTCGGCGGCGTGCTGGAGCGTTCGGTGTTCGCGCGCGGCGGCTCGTACGAGGACAAGGCGCGGGCCTTCGCCGGGACCGTGTGCCTGTCGTCGGACACCGGGCACGCCGTGCACCCGAACTACTCCGAGCGCCACGACCCCACCCACCACCCGCGGGCCAACGGCGGTCCGATCCTCAAGGTGAACGTCAACAACCGCTACGCGACGGACGGTTCGGGCCGGGCCGTGTTCGCGGCGGCGTGCGAGAAGGCGGGCGTGCCGTTCCAGTCGTTCGTGTCGAACAACGCGATGCCGTGCGGGACGACGATCGGCCCGATCACGGCGGCCCGGCACGGCATCAAGACCGTCGACATCGGCACGGCGATCCTGTCCATGCACAGCGTCCGCGAACTGTGCGGCGCCGACGACCCGTACCTGCTGGCGAACGCGCTGACCGCGTTCCTGGAGGGCTGACGGCGGAGCCGGCTCCGGTGTGAGTGAGGGCGAGGGGTTCGGGGGTACCCGGGCCCCTCAGCCATATCCGCACACACCTCAGGAGGCGGGCCTCATGAGCATGGGGGGTTGCATCATCCTGGTCGCCGTCGGGGCGATCCTCGCGTTCGCGACCGACTGGCACATGAAGGGCGTCGACCTCGATCTGGTCGGCTGGATCCTGATGATCGTCGGGCTGATCGGGGTCTTCGTGTTCCGCAGCGTCGGACGGCGCCGGGCCGTCGCGCCACCGGCCCGCACGACCGTCATCGAGGACGAGCGGGACCGCCGCCTGTAGGTCCCCGGCGGGACCGTTCCGGGCGGCCGGATCCGTACTTGCCGGTAGCTCCCGCCCCGTACCCTGATCACATCGGTTTTCGGGGCATATGAGGGGGAGCACGGTCGTGGAGTTCCGGCTGCTCGGCACGGTCGGCGTCGCGACGGAGAGCGGTGAGCTCCCGCTCGGGCCCGCCAAGCGCCGCAGCCTGCTCGCGGCGCTGCTGCTGCGCCCCAACACGGCTGTCCCGCTGGGCCAGTTGATCGACGCCCTGTGGCCGGAGGGACCGCCCGCGCGGGCCAGGACCGTGGCACAGGGGCACGTGTCGCGGCTGCGGGCGCTGCTCGCGCAGGGCGGCGCCGACGAGTGGGGCGTCCGGCTCGTGACGCGCGGCGACGCGTACGTCCTGGAGATGCCCGAGTCGCTCCTGGACGCGCACCGGTTCGAGGAGCTGGTCCGGCTCGCCCACGACCAGCGCTCCCCCGACGACGCGGCCGCCCTGCTGCGCGAGGCGCTCGCGCTGTGGCGGGGACCCGCGCTCGTCGGGGCCGCCACGGCCGGTCCGCTGCGGGTCGCGGCCGACGGCCTGGAGGAGGCCAGGCTCGCCGCGGTGGAGCAACTGGCGCGTACATACGGTGAGTTCGGGGACCACGGGCGGGCCGCGTCCGTGCTGCACGCGGAGGCCGTCGCCCACCCCATGCGGGAGTCGCTGGCCGCCGCCCTGATGCGGGCGCTGTACCGCTCGGGCCGGCAGTCCGACGCCATCGACCAGTACCACCGCACCCGCACCCTGCTCGCCGACGAACTGGGCGTCGACCCGGGCACCGCGCTGCGCGAGGCGTACGCGGAGATCCTCGCGGGCGACGGCGTCCCGAGGTCCGGCGCGGCCGCGGAGCCGGTCGCCGGGCCGGTCGCGGCGGAGCCCGTCGCGGCCGGGCCCGATCTGCTGCCCCGGCCCCCGCGCGGCTTCGTCGGCCGGGACCGGGAGCTGGCCGCGATCGGCGAGGCCGCGCGGCGCGAGCACGCCGTCGTCGTCATCACCGGCCCCGCCGGAGCGGGCAAGACGGCCGCGGCCCTGCACTGGGCGCACGCCGCGCGCAGCGGCTACGACGGCGTCCTCTTCGCCGATCTGCGCGGTTTCAGCGACGACGGCGAGAGCGGCCCCGAGCCCGCCGACGTGCTCCGCGAGTTCCTGCTCGCGCTCGGCGTCCCCGCCCGCGAACTCCCGGACACCCCGGGCGCGTTGGCGGCCGCGTACCGCACGCGCACCGAGCACCGCCGCCACCTCGTGGTCCTCGACAACGCCCGCACCGCGGCCCAGGTCCGCCCGCTGCTGCCCGCCGGGCCCGGCAGCGCCGCCCTGGTCACCTCGCGGCTGCGGCTCGACGGGCTCGCGGTCAGCGAGCTGGCCCGCACCGTCGGCGTCGACGTCCTCGACGGCGCCGCGTCCGCGGCGCTGCTCGCCGCCGCGACCGGCGCCGACGCCCGGTTCACCGCCGAACCGGCGGCCGCCGTGCGGCTCGCCGAGCTGTGCGCGGGGCTGCCGCTCGCGCTGCGCGTCGTGGCGGCCCGGGTGAACGCGCGGCCGCAGTGGCCGCTGTCCGCGTTCGCCGACGAACTGGCCGACGAACAGCGCCGGCTGGCGCTCCTCGACGTCGACGACACGGGCGTCGCGGCGGCCCTCAGGCTCACCCTGTGCGCCCTGCCCGACGACGCCCGGCTGCTGTTCGAGCGGCTCGGCGCGCTGCCGGGGCCCGACGTCGACCGGTATGCGGCCGCCGCCCTCGCCGCCACGTCCCCCGCCGACGCCGCCGCGGCGCTGTCCCGGCTCGCGGACGCCCATCTGCTGACCGAGCCGGTCCCCGGCCGGTTCGCCATGCACGACCTGGTGCGGCTGTACGCGCGGGAGGCCGGGCGGGACGGCGAGCCCGAGCCCCTGGTCCGGCTGCTCGACCACTACGTCCGCACCGCGCTGCGCGCGGCGGGCACCGCCGAACCCGACGACCGGCCCTGCTGCGTGCTGCCCGCCGACGTCCGCGCCGACCACGGCGGGCCGCCGCTGCCGGGCCGTGCCGCGGCGCTCGCCTGGTACGCGGCGCAGCGCGAGAACCTCGCGGCGGCCGCCGGCGCCGCGCACGCCGCGGGTCTGGACGACCGGGCCTGGCGGCTCGTCGTGCTGCAGTGGCCGTACATCGTCGGGTACGTGCGCGACGACTGGGTCCCCCTGCTGGCCACGGGGCTCGCCGCCGCGGTCCGGCTCGGCGACCCGGACGCCGAGTCGCGGGTGCGGGCGCTGTACGGCTGGGTGCTCACCGAGGAGGGGCGGCTCGTCCAGGCCCTGGAGCACCTGGAGCGCGCCCCCGGCCTCGCGGCCCGCGCGGGCGACCCGTCCAGCGAGGCCACCGCCCTGGTCAATCTCGCCGTCGCGCTCGACCGCAGCGGCCGGCCCGGCGCCGAGGCCCTCGCCCATGTCGTGCGCGCCGCCGAACTGGCCCGTTCCTGCGGCGACGTCCTCACCGAGCTGCTCGCCCTGGAGCACCGCGCCCGTCAGCTGCTGGCCCGCGCCGACCACGAGGCGGTGCTCGACTGCACGGAGCGCGGCCTCACCGTGCCCGGCGCCGCCGACGAGGGCCTCGCCCCGCTGCGGCAGATCCTGCTGCGCGTCTCGCGGGGCGCCGCCCTGCACGCCCTGGGCCGCCCGGCGGAGGCCGCCGACTGTCTGCGCGCGGCCCGCGACGATGCCGCCGAACGGGGCTTCGAGAAGGGCGTACGGGAGGCGAAAGCCCAGCTCAAGCGGGTCGGAAGCGAAACGGCGACGGGGCGTTAGCGCGGGAGCGACAGGACGGCGACGGGACCGGGCACTGTAGTGATCACAAGGGCCGCCGGACCGGGCGGGCCGCCGCTACGGGGGAGTACCACCATGACCCGCACCATCGCCCGCACGACCGTCCTCGCCGCCGCCGCCGCGGTGCTCGGCCTCAGCCTCACCGCCTGCTCGGGCGGCGACAGCGGCACCAAGGACGAGGGCGCGGCCGCCCCGGCCGCCGCCACGACGAGCACCGGTACGAACACCGGCACGGGCGACGACAAGGGCGCCACCAGCACCACCGGCACCGGCGCGTCGAAGTCCTCCGGCGCGGCGCAGGCCGGCGCCGCGAAGACCGGCGGCACCGCGAAGAGCGGCGGCACGACGGCCAAGAACGCCCCCGAGTGCAAGGTCGGCTCGCTCACCTACTCGCTCAAGCGCAAGAACCCCGAGCAGCAGGGCGACCACCTGCTGATCACCGCGGTCAACACGTCGGGCGCGGCCTGCACCGTGCAGAAGTTCCCGGTGGTCACGCCGGGCGAGGCCAACGGCGACGTGCCGGTGGCCAAGGACGACGTGCGCCCCGCGCAGCCGCTGCTCGTCCCGGCGGGCGGCACGGTCTACTCGGCGCTCGCCGTCTACCAGGAGACGAAGGCCGAGGACGACTACTTCACGTCGATCCGGCTCTCGCTCGTCATGAACGACTCCGACGCCTCGGCCGCGTCGGTCACGCTGAAGACGCCCGGCGAGGTCGAGTACGCGGGCAAGCGGGCCGACGGCATCGAGGTGCTGTCCTGGAACCCGCGGATGCCGTACGCCGGTTGATCCCGCTTCTCAGGAGTCCATCCCGGCGAGCACCAGCGGCAGCCGGTCCGCCCCGCCCTCGGCGACGCGGACCGGGACGCCCCAGTCCTGCTGGTGGACGTGGCACGCCGGGTACTCGTTGGCAAGGTCGTCGTCGCAGGACGCGGCCATCGCCGAGACATGCAGCACGCCCTCCGGCACGGCCGGGTTCAGGACCAGCTCACGGGCGAGTTCGGTGCCCGCGCCGTCACCGGCGGCCAGCAGCTCGGGCGGCGTCGCCGAGACGAGCAGCCGGGTCGAGGGCCCGTAGCGGGTGTCGAGCTTCTGCCCGGCCGGCGCCTGGAAGATGACGTCGAGCCGGAGCTTGCCACCCGCGACCTCGGTCGCGGAGCGCTGCGTGCGGTGGGCGACGGACTCGACGCGGACGGCCTCCTCGGGCAGCCGCAGCCGGGTCAGCCGGTGCCGCGCGGACTCCACGACGACGATGTCGTCGCCGATGACGACGGCGTCGCTGGGCTCGCGCAGATCGGTGGCGAGCGTGGTGACCTGGCCGGTCGCGGGGTCGAAGCGGCGCAGCGCGTGGTTGTACGTGTCCGCGACGGCGACCGAGCCGTCGGGCAGCGCGGTGACGCCCAGCGGGTGCTGGAAGAGGGCCTGGCCGGCGTCCCCGTCGCGGTGGCCGAAGTCGAAGAGGCCGGTGCCGACGGCGGTGTGGACGGTCCCGTCCCGGTCCACCCAGCGCAGGGCGGACGTCTCGGAGTCCGCCAGCCACAGGCGGTCCTCCGTCGCGGCGAGCCCGGACGGCTGCGCGAACCAGGCCTCGGCGCCGGGGCCGTCGACGAGGCCCTCGTTCGTGGTGCCGGCCGCGACGGCGACGGTGCCCGCCGCCGGGTCGTACGTCCACAGCTGGTGGACGCCCGCCATGGCGATCCACACCTTGCCGTCGAAGACGGCGACGTCCCACGGCGAGGAGAGGTCGACGTCGAGCGCGGGGCCGCTGGTCGGGGAGCCCTGCCACCACTGCTTGCCGGTGCCGGCGAGGGTGCGGACGGCCCCGCTCGCCAGGTCGACGGCGCGCAGCGCGTGGTTCACGGTGTCGGCGACGACGACGGTGTGCTCGTCGAGGAGGGCGAGGCCCTGCGGCTCGTTGAAGGAGTCGGGGCCGAAGCCGCGCTCGCCGTTGCCGATCCGTCGCACGACGCTCTCGCCGTCCGCCGCCAGCTCCACGAGCTGGTGCCGGGTCGTGTCGCTGACCAGGAAGTTCCCCGAGGGCAGCAGCAGCGCCTTGCCGGGGAAGCGCAGGTCGGTGGCGACCGGCTCGGGCGCGACGTACGGGCCGTCGCCGCGGCGCAGCGTGCCCTTCGCGTCGTGCTCGGCCTCCAGCTCCTCGACCAGCTTGGCGATGGCGTGCGCGTGGCCTTCACCGGCGTGCTGCGCGACGACGTACCCCTCGGGGTCGATCACGACGAGCGTGGGCCAGGCGCGGACCGCGTACTGCTTCCAGGTGGCGAGCTCCGGGTCGTCGAGGACCGGGTGCTCCACCCCGTACCGCTCGACGGCGTCCACGACCGCCGCGTGCTCGGCCTCGTGCACGAACTTCGGCGAATGCACGCCGATGATCACGACGGTGTCCCGGTGCTGCTCCTCCAGCTCGCGCAGCTCGTCGAGGACGTGCAGGCAGTTGATGCAGCAGAACGTCCAGAAATCCAGGATGACGATGCGTCCACGCAGGTCGGCAAGGGTGTACTCCTTGCCGCCCGTGTTCAGCCAGCCGCCTTTGCCGACCAGTTCGGGGGCGCGGACACGGGCACGGCGGGGAGCGGAGTCGTTCATGATTCAAGAGTGCCACGCGTGTCCGGTCGTCGAGTCCACGTGGTCCGGTACGGGGTCGTGGGCGTCGCCCGTGGAGGACGTGCCGGTCGGCTCCAGGACGAGGATCGCGGTGCCGGGAGCCGCGTGGGGCTTGTGCCAGGTGCCGCGGGGGACGGTGAAGACGGAGCCCTTCTCCAGGACCACGGCGCGTTCGCCCGCCGCCTCCCGCAGGCCGATCGTCAGCTCGCCCTCGACCACGAGGAAGAACTCGTCGGTGTCCTCGTGCACGTGCCAGACGTGCTCGCCCTCGGCCTTGGCGAGGCGGACGTCGTAGTCGTTGACCGTCGTGACGATGCGGGGGCTCCACAGGTCGTCGAAGGTGGTGAGGGCCTTGGGCAGGGAGACAGGTTCCATGCCGTCATCCTGCGGCTGCCGCGCGGCCCCGACGAGTGCTAGAAATCGCATATGCCGCAAGGATCCTCGCACCGCCCGCATCGGCCGCACCGGGTCGTCGTCCTCGTCGACGACGGCGTGAACCCCTTCGAGGTCGGCGTCGCCACGGAGGTGTTCGGGCTGCCCCGGCCCGAGCTGGACCGGGACGGCCCGCTGTACGAGCTGACGCTGTGCGCCCCGGCCGCCGGGATCCGCATGAACCAGGGTTTCTTCACGCTGTCCGGGGCGGCGGGCCTGGAGGCGTGCGACACGGCCGACACCCTGATCGTGCCGGGGCGCCCCGACAACGTGGTGCCGCGCACCGGCCCCGTCCTCGACGCCGTCCGCGCCGCCCACGCCCGCGGCGCCCGCATCGCGAGCTTCTGCACCGGCGCCTTCGCGCTGGCCGAGGCCGGGCTGCTCGACGGGCGGCGGGCCACCACGCACTGGCGCTGGGCCGCCGAGTTCCGCGCGCTGCACCCGAGGGTGCTGCTCGAACCGGATGTCCTGTACGTCGACGAGGGCGACGTCCTGACCGCCGCGGGCAGCGCCGCCGCGCTCGACCTGAGCCTGTACTTGGTACGCCGCGACCACGGCGCCGAGATCGTCAACGCGGTGTCCCGGCGGCTCGTCTTCGCTGCCCACCGGGACGGCGGGCAGCGGCAGTTCGTGGAGCGGCCCGTGCCCGAGGTGCCGGACGCCTCGCTCGCGCCGGTGCTCGCCTGGGCGCAGCAGCGGCTCGACGGGCCGATCACGGTCGCCGACCTGGCCGCCCGCGCCGCCGTCAGCCCGGCCACGCTGCACCGCAGGTTCCGCGCCGAGCTGGGGACGACGCCGCTGGCCTGGCTGCTCGGGGAGCGGGTGGCGCTGGCGTGCCGGCTGATCGAGCGCGGCGAGGAGCGGCTCGACGTGGTGGCGCACCGCAGTGGGCTCGGCAGCGCCGCCAATCTGCGGGCGCGGCTGAAGCGGGAGACGGGGCTGAGCCCGTCGGCGTACCGCAGGAGGTTCGGCACGGCGGTCGCACCCGGCAAACACTCCTAATTGCCCTAGTGCAAAAAGGAGTTGACGCTAGTGCGATGTGATCCTTAGGGTCACGGCCATGACCGTCACCGTCTCTCCCGCCGAGTCCCGCGACCACCTCGCCTGGCGCCGCCTCTTCGCCGCGTACGGGGAGTTCTACGCGACCGAGCTGACCGAGGCCGAGCTCGACCGGGCCTGGGCCTGGATCCACGACCCGGCCCGCGCCACCCGCTGCCTGATCGCCCGCACCGCGGACGGCACCCCGGTCGGCCTCGCGCACTATCGCGCGGAGGACTCCCCGCTCAGCGGCACCCGCGGCTTCCTCGACGACCTGTTCGTCGACCCGGCCCACCGCGGCGGCGGCGCCGTCGACGCGCTCTTCGCCGGGCTGCGCCGCGTCGCCGCCGAGGAGGGCTGGCCGAACGTGCGGTGGCGCACCGCCGAGAACAACTACCGGGCGCGCGCCGCGTACGACCGGCACGGGGCGAAGACGGTGTTCCTGACGTACGCGATGGACGCCTGACCGTACGCGACGGACGCCCGGCCCGGCCGCCGGGCCGCGGGCCTCAGCCGGCGGCCGGTACGCCCGCGGGCGGGTCGGGCACCGTGGGTGCGTCGAGGAACTCGATCACGGCGAGCGCGCACACCGCGCAGACCGCGATCCACGCGACGACCGCGCCCGTCGGGTAGTTCCAGGCGAGCAGGACGGCGGCGGCGACGGCCGCCACGGTCCAGTTCAGCCAGGTCCGCATCCGGTGCACCCACGGTCCGACCGGCCCGAAGGTGCCACCGCCGGTGGCGTCGCGCACCGAGCCGATCGCCCCGGTCCAGCCGCCGCGCACCGCGACCGCCCACCGGCCGGGACCGCTCAGCCACGCGGCGAGCGCCACGACCACGCCGAGCACGGCGATGACCCGGACGCCGGTGCGCAGGAAGCGGACGAGGGTGTCGTAGACGGCGCCGGCCGCGGGCCGCGAGACGTCGGACGGCAGCGCGTCCAGGTAGAACGAGCGGCCCAGCCACAGCGCGAGGCCGAGGACGAGCGCGCCCACGGCGATCGCGAGGGCGGCGCCGACCAGCGCCCGGCGCCGGCGCCGGGCGAGCAGCACACCGCCGACGACGAGCAGCACCACGATCAACGGCAGGACCCAGGACAGGAGTTGGAGGAGGCGGAAGCCCTTCTTCGCCTTGGCGAGGGTGCCGGTGGACTGCATCAGCGTGATGCTGGTGTGCACCTCGGGGATGTGGGCCGCGACGGCGAGGCCGTTGTCGACGAGGGCGTCCTTGACCCGTTCGACGACGGGTGCGAGATCGAGGGTGACCTCGCCGTCCTTGACCCGGACGGCGCCGTCGCCGCTGCCGGTGAGGGCCTTGTCGACGGCGGCGTGCGCGGTCCGGTTGAGCTGCTTCCACACGGTGGCGAAGGCGGGGCTCGCCACGAACCTCTCGGCCGTGGTCCGCACCAGCGAGGTCAGCCCGCTGGTGATCGGGCCCTCCGCGGCGCCGAGCGCCTTCTCCAGACGGGGCCGGTCGTCGGGCGCGACGCCGCTCAGCAGGTCGTCGACGTCGATCTGCTGCATGACGGCCGTGGTGACCCGGTTGGCGACGGCGTGCTGCACGTCCGGGTCGGAGGCGAGCGGCTCCATCGTGGCGACGTACCGGTCCGTGTCGCCGATCATCGAGTCGGCCCAGACGGCCACCGCGCTCAGCGGTGTGAGCACGGCGGCCAGGACGATCAGGACGACGGCGAGCGCGGACTTGGTCCGGGACCGCCGCGGCCGGGCTTCCAGTTCGGCCACCCGGGCGCGGAGGGCGGCGAGTTCGGCGTCGTCCTTGGTCATGCTCCAAGGAGACGCGGACCACCGGCTCCGCGCCCGCTGGACTGGGCCAGTAGGGGCGCCCGGGGCGGGCCCTAGCGCAGCGGGTTGCCCAGCAGCGCCTTGGTGACGGGCGCGGCCAGGTCCGTCGGGTTGACGGCGACCGAACCGGCCGTGGTCACCCCGGTCGCGGTGCCGCGGAACGCCCAGACGGCCCCGGAGGACGCGTTCTCGGCGGTGGACGACACCGCGAGGTCCCGGTGCCCGTCGCCGTTCAGGTCCAGCAGCTGGCAGGCCGCGCCGAACGCGTCGCCGGTCTCCGCGACGCCCGGGACGTCCGGCGAGTTCTGGTTGTAGACCTGCGACCCGGTGCCGGTCACACCGGTGGCGGTGCCCTGGAGCAGCGCGAACGAACCGGCGTCCGTCTTGCCGCCGAAGTCCTCGCCCGCGATGCCGAGCGCGACCTCCGCCTTGCCGTCGCCGGTCACGTCGGCCACGGAGATGCAGGAGCCGAGCGCGTCTCCGTCCTCCTGGGCGCCGTAGAAACCGGGCAGCGACTGGTCGAACGTCTGGGTGCGGCTCTGCGACAGGCCGGCGGCCGTGCCGAAGGAGATCGTCACCTTGCCGTCGGTCTCGTCGCCGTTCGAGCCGTCGCCGTTCGCGGTGACCGCGTCGGCGTAACCGTCGCCGTCCACGTCACCGAGGGCGAGGGAGCCGTGCGAGCCGGGCGCCCAGCCCTTCTTGAAGCCCGTCTTGCCGCCGTACAGCACGGAGTTCTCGTTCGAACCGTCGCCGTAGTACGCCCAGATGGCGATGTCGTCGAGGCCGTCGCCGTTGACGTCGCCCACGGCGCGGGCGGTGACGGGGCCGCTGATGGAGTGCGGGCCGTCGACGCACTCGTCGGTGTCGTTGCAGGCGGCGCCGTCCGCCGTGTAGCCCCACCACTGGGACTTGTCGATGAAGTCGCCCTTGGCCGCGGGGGCTCCGGCGCGCGAGATCGGGCCCTTCCACAGGGCCGCCTGCTGGTCGACCGGGTCGTCGCCGTACGAGGTGATGCCCGCGAACAGGGCGAGGTCCGTCTTCCCGTCGCCGTCGAAGTCACCGGCCTGCGGGGAGCGTCCGTAGGTGTTGACGGCGGTGCCGCCGGTCAGTCCGGCGGCCGAGCCCCAGACGATGACGCTGCCCGCGTCGGCGGCCCGGGAGCCGATGACGAGGTCGGTGAAGCCGTCGCCGTCCAGGTCGCCCTTGGTGACGTACTGGCCGAACGACTGCTTGGCCGTGGCCGAGCCCGGCACCCCGGTCGTGGAGCGGGAGAGCAGCTTCTTGCGGGCCGGGTCGATGCCGGACGCCGACCCGTAGGTCACCGCCACGTAGCCGGCCGCGGCCTTGCCGGAGACGGTGCCGCCGGGCGCGGCGGAGACGAGGTCGGCGTACCCGTCCCCGTTGAAGTCGTCCACGCGGTCCGCCTTGCCCGCCGTCGCGGCCTGCGCCGGGGCGAGCGACAGGGCGGTGAGACCGCCGCCGATGAGGACGGCCGCGGCCAGCGGTGCGGCGATCCGGAGTCGTGTGTATGACATGGGGGGTTCCTTCGGTCGTAAGTTCACGTCCACCCCTTGTGACCCACCAGTTCCTCGAACGGTTGCACGCACCATCGAGAATTGTTGTGAACTCGCCCATTTCTCCCGGCTGTTGGGCACGGAGCGCGATTCCCTCTGCTCCTTTCGAGCCGGGGCACGCGTTCGTCCGGCGGCTTGCGGGCACTCTTCGACGTATGCGCTTCGAAGTACGAGAACGGATCTTCGCCGTGGGCGAGGACTACTGGATCGAGGACGAGAACGGCCGCAAGGCGTTCCTCGTCGACGGCAAGGCGATGCGGCTGCGGGACACCTTCGAGCTGAAGGGGCCCGACGGCCGGGTCCTCATCGACATCCACGAGAAGATGTTCAGCCTGCGCGACACGATGGTGATCGAGCGGGGCGACGAGGAGCTGGCGCGGATCAAGCGCAAGCGCCTGTCGCTGCTGCGCAACCACTACCGCGTCCGGCTCGCCGACGGCGCCACCGAACTGGACGTCAGCGGGAAGATCCTGGACCGCGAGTTCGCCATCGAGTACGAGGGCGAACTGCTCGCCGAGATCTCCCGCCGCTGGCTGCGCGTGCGCGACACGTACGGCGTGAACGTGGTGCGCGAGGACGCCGACCCGGCGCTCCTGATCGCCGTCGCGGTGTGCGTCATCCACCTCGCGGAGAAGGAGCGCGGCGTCGTCGACTGAGGCCGGCCGGGACCGGGCCCGGCTCAGCGGCGGGGCGCGTCCAGTCCCAGCAGGCGGTCCTTGAGGGCGGGGAACTGCTCGCGGGTCACCCCGACCTTCGCCGCGTCGAACTCCACCCGCAGCACCTCCTCGCCGGCGCCCGCCTCGGCCAGCACGGTGCCCCACGGGTCGACGACGATGCTGTGTCCCGCCTGCTCGACCCCGGCGTGCGTGCCGGCGCTTCCGCAGGCGAGCACGTACGCCTGGTTCTCCACGGCCCGCGCCTGGGCGAGCAGCGTCCAGTGCGCGCGCCGCCGCTCCGGCCAGCCCGCCGACACCACGAGCGTCTCCGCGCCCCGGTCGACCAGGCCCCGGTACAGCTCGGGGAAGCGCAGGTCGTAGCAGGTCGTCACGCCGAGCGTGGTCTCCGGCAGCCGTACGGTCACCAGCTCGTCGCCCGCGCTCATCAGCACGGCCTCGCCCTTGTCGAAGCCGAAGCGGTGGATCTTGCGGTAGGCGGCGGCGAGTTCCCCGTCGGGGGAGAAGACCAGCGCGGTGTTGTAGAGCGGGCCGTCCCCCGCGGCGGAGCCGCCGTCGGACGCCGCCCGCTCCGGGATCGACCCGGCGTGCAGCCACACCCCCGCGTCGCGCGCCGCCTTCGCCATCGCCCGGAAGGTCGGCCCCTCCAGCGGCTCGGCCTCCTCGGCGAACAGCTCGTAGGCGAAGGCGCCCGTCGGCCACAGCTCGGGGAGCACGACGAGGTCGGCGGATCCGGCTTGTTCGCGCACCAGCGAACTCACGCGCTCCCGACGCTCATTGACCGATTCGTCCTCGTTTACTGCGATCTGGATGAGGGAGGCGCGCACACTACCACCGTCCTGGCATTCGAGCCGTCAACACGGGCCTACGATCGTCACACGAAAGCACTGCCGGGGTGCTTGCGGGCAGCGTAACTTAGCCTCTCAAGACACCCGCCGCCTGCGCCCGCCGCCTACTTCACCGACCGCGTCACAACCGCTCGAGGGGTCCCCTTCCGTGAGTCTCCACCCCAGCCTTCAGTCCTACGCCGATGCCTGGACCCACTCCGTGGAAGCGATATCCGAGCTGGTCACACCGCTCGTGGAGGGCGAGTGGAACCGGGCGACACCGTGCCCCGGCTGGTCGGTCCGCGACGTCGTGTCCCATGTGATCGGCACGGACTGCGAGATGCTCGGCGACCCCCGTCCCATCCACACGCTGCCCCGCGACCTGTACCACGTGCAGAACGAGTCACAGCGGTACCAGGAGATCCAGGTCGACGTCCGCCGCCACCACACGGCGCCGGAGATGGTCTCCGAGCTGGAGTACACGATCATCCGCCGGTCGCGTCAGCTGCGGAACGAGACGCGGGAGCCGTCGACCATCGTGCGCGGGCCGCGGGCCGTCGAGGAGACCCTCGAATTCGCCATGCGCAGGCGGGCGTTCGACATCTGGGCGCACGAGCAGGACCTCCGCCAGGCCCTCGGCAGGCCGGGCAACCTCGACTCGCCCGGCGCGTACGTCACCCGGGACATGCTGCTCGCCGTCCTGCCCAAGATCGTCGCGAAGGACGCGGGGGCGCCGGCGGGGTCGGCCGTCGTGTTCGACGTGCACGGGCCCGTCGAGTTCCTGCGGACGGTGCGGATCGACGCGGAGGGCAAGGGCACGATCGACGGGGCGCCGTCGCTCGGGCCCGCGGCGACGCTGGCGCTGGACTGGGAGACGTACGTGCGGCTCTCGTGCGGCCGGGTCACGCCCGAGGCGGTGGCGGACCGGATCAAGACGGAGGGCGACGCGGACCTGGCGTCGGCGATCCTCCACTCCCTGACCGTGACGCCCTGACACCGGCGCCGGTGGCGGGGGCGCGTCTGCGTACTGTTCCCCGCTGCCGACCGCGGGCCGGTGAGGGCTGGTCGCGCCGTTCCCCGCGGTACGGATCACGCAGGGACGTGGACCGACGTCACCCGGGATGCCACCAGCCGCTCACGCTCGGCGCGAGCCGCTCGCTTGCGGAGGCGCAGGATCTGGCTGACCCCCAGCGCCTGCAGCACGAACACCGCGGAGAACGCCACGCGGTAGTTGTCCCCGGTGGCGTCCAGCAGGACGCCCACCGCCAGCAGCGTCGTCATCGAGGCCACGAACCCGCCCATGTTGACGATCCCGGACCCCGTCCCCTGCCGCTCCGGCGGATTCGCCGGCCGGGCGAAGTCGAACCCGATCATCGACGCGGGCCCGCACGCCCCCAGCACCACACACATCACCAGCAGCAGCCACATCGGCGACCGCCCCGGCCACACCATGGGCAGCGCCCACAGCACGGCCGTCGTCCCGACCGTGCCGAGCGCCAGCGGCAGCCGCGCCGCGTGATGCCGCGCCACCACCTGCCCGTACACCAGGCCCACCACCATGTTCGACAGCACCACGAGCGTCAGCAGCTCCCCCGCGGTCCCCCGCGAGAGCCCCTGCGCCTCGACGAGGAACGGCAGCCCCCACAGCAGCAGGAACACCATCGCCGGGAACTGCGTCGTGAAGTGCACCCACAGTCCGAGCCGCGTCCCCGGCTCCCGCCACGACGCCGCGATCTGCGCCCGCACGAACGCGGGCCCCTTGTGCGCGGCCGGCATCGGCGCCGGCTCGTGCCCCTCGGGGTGGTCCTTCAGGAAGAGCAGCATCAGGACCAGTACGAGGACGCCGAGACCCGCGCTGCCCGCGAACGCCGCCTCCCACCCGACACCGTGCAGCAGCCGCGCCAGCACCAGGGTCGAGATCAGGTTCCCCGCCATGCCGACCAGACCCGCCAACTGCGCGACCAGCGGCCCGCGCCGCGCGGGGAACCACCGCGTGCCGAGCCGCAGCACGCTGATGAACGTCATGGCGTCACCGCAGCCGAGCAGCGCGCGCGAGGCCAGCGCCATGCCGTACGACGACGAGAACGCGAAGCCCAGCTGCCCGGCGGTGAAGAGGACCACGCCGAGCGTGAGCACCTTCTTCGTGCCGAGCCGGTCGACCATCAGGCCGACGGGTATCTGCATGCCCGCGTACACGAGCAGCTGCAGGATCGAGAACGTGGAGAGCGCCGACGCGTTGATGTGGAACCGCTCGACGGCGTCGAGTCCGGCGACCCCGAGGGACGTACGGAAGATGACGGCGACGAAGTAGACGGCGACGCCGATCGACCAGACGGCGACGGCCCGCCGGCCGCCGGGCGGATCGCCGGGCAGCGTGACGGCGGCCCCGGACGAGGCGGACGAGGCGGACGAGGCGGAACTCATCACACCTCACCCCGCGCCAGGTTCCGCACCCGCGCCACGTGCCGCTTCACCACGGCGACGGCCGCCGTCACGTCCTCGGCCCGCAGCGCGTCGAGGATCTCCTCGTGCTCCGCGAGGGTCTTCGCGGTCCGGTCGGGGTGGGCCTGCATCACGACGACGCCCATCCGCAGCTGCCGGTCGCGCATCTGGTCGTAGAGGCGGGAGAGGATCGCGTTGCCCGCGCTGCGCACGATCTCCGCGTGGAAGCAGCGGTCGGTCGCGGCGGCCTCCGCCAGGTCACCGGCGGCGACCTGGGCCCGCTGGAGCTCCAGGAGCTCGGTGAGGCGCTCGATCAGCCGGGGCGGCGCGGGCACGGCCTTGCGCACCGCGTGCTCCTCGACGAGCAGCCGGGTCTCCACCACGTCGGCGATCTCCTGCGCGGAGACGGGCAGCACGAGGGCGCCCTTCTTCGGGTAGAGCCGCAGCAGTCCCTCGACCTCCAGCTTGAGCAGCGCCTCGCGCACCGGGGTGCGGGAGACGCCGACGGCCTCGGCGAGCTCGCCCTCGGTGAGCAACGTGCCCCCCTCGTAACGGCGTTCGAGGACGCCGCGCTTGACGTGTTCGTAGACGCGCTCGGCGGCAGGGGGGCGCTTCTCTGTGACGGTCGAGGACATGCGCACATCATAGATACAACACGTACGCAAGATGATCCGCGTCCATGATGCGGACGCTCCGGGACCGCCCCACAACTCTCCGCGTCAACTCCGCCCGCAGAGCGCAACCATGCGGCCACCCCATGAGTCTCATCCATGCGCGATCTCCCCAATGGGGCGCGCTATAGGGGCATTTGGAGCGTCCACCTTGAAAACTCGCATAACGGGCATCGCTGTTCTCGTCGCGGGAACCGTGCTCACCAGCGGAGCGCTGACCACCTCCGCACAGGCCGCGACCGCGCCGGCCAAGCCCACGATCGCCGCGGCGGGCGGCTACGTGATGAACAACGGGACGGGCGCGAGCCTGTTCACCAAGGCCGCGGACACCCGCCGGTCGACCGGCTCCACCACCAAGATCATGACCGCCAAGGTGGTGCTGGCCCAGAAGAACCTGAACCTGGACTCGAAGGTCACCGTCCAGAAGGCGTACAGCGACTACATCGTCAAGAACAACGCCTCGTCGGCCCGGCTGATCGTCGGCGACAAGGTGACCGTCCGCCAGCTCCTGTACGGCCTGATGCTGCCGTCGGGCTGCGACGCCGCGTACGCGCTCGCGGACAAGTTCGGCTCCGGCACCACGCGCGCCGCCCGCGTGAAGTCCTTCATCGGCAAGATGAACAAGGCCGCGACGGACATGGGGCTGAAGAACACCCACTTCGACTCGTTCGACGGCATCGGCAAGGGTTCGAACTACTCGACGCCGCGCGACCTGACGAAGATCGCCTCGTCGGCGATGAAGAACTCCACGTTCCGCTCGGTCGTGAAGACCAAGTCGACGAAGCAGAAGGTCACGACGAAGTCCGGCGGCTACCGCTACATGTCGTGGTCGAACACGAACACCCTGCTCGGCTCGTACACCGGCACCATCGGCGTGAAGACGGGCTCGGGTCCGGAGGCCGGCTACTGCCTGGTCTTCGCGGCCACGCGCAACGGCAAGACCGTGATCGGCACGGTCCTCAAGTCGACGTCCGTGAACGCGCGGACGAGCGACGCGAAGAAGCTCATGGACTACGGCTTCAAGAAGTAGACCTGAGGACAGGCGCCCCGTCAGGGGCGCGGGGACCTGCGCGACCGGCCACAGCCGGTCGCGCAGTCGCCCACGAAGCGGTCAGCTCCAGGTGATCAGGCGCTTCGGCCGCTCCAGGACCGCCGCCACATCGGCCAGCACCTTGGAGCCCAGCTCCCCGTCCACCAGCCGGTGATCGAAGGACAGCGCGAGCGTCGTGACCATCCGCGGCTTGACCTTGCCCTTGTGCACCCACGGCTGCGGCTTGATCGCCCCGACCGCGAGGATCGCGGACTCGCCCGGGTTCAGGATCGGCGTACCCGTGTCGACGCCGAAGACGCCGACGTTCGTGATGGTCACCGTGCCGCCCTGCATGGCCGCGGGAGACGTCTTGCCCTCCCGCGCCGTGGTCACCAGCTCGCCCAGCGCGGACGCCAGCTCGGGCAGCGTCTTGGCGTGGGCGTCCTTGATGTTCGGCACGATCAGACCGCGCGGCGTGGCCGCCGCGATGCCCAGGTTCACGTAGTGCTTCCGGACGATCTCGGCCTTGCCGTCCTGGCCCTCGTCCCACGACGCGCTGATCTCGGGGTTGCGCTTGATCGCGACGAGCAGCGCCTTGGCGACGAGCAGCAGCGGATTGACCCGCAGCCCCTGCATGTCCTTGTCGGCCTTGAGCTCCTCGACGAGCTTCATCGTGCGCGTCACGTCGACCGTCACGAACTCCGTGACGTGCGGCGCGGTGAACGCGGAGCCGATCATCGCCTGCGCCGTCGCCTTGCGGACGCCCTTGACCGGGACCCGGGTCTCGCGGACCGCGTCGTACGAGACGACGGCGGCCGGCGCCGGGGCCGGAGCGGCCTGCGCGGGGACCTCCACGGCCGGTGCCGCCGCCGGGGCGGGGGCCACGGCGGCGTGCACGTCCTCGCGCGTGATGATGCCGTCGGGGTTCGACGGGATCACGGTGGCGAGGTCGACGCCGAGGTCCTTGGCGAGCTTGCGCACGGGCGGCTTGGCGAGCGGCCGCCGGTCGGCCACGACGGTGGCCGTGCCGTTGGCCGCGACCGGGGTGTCGGCGCCCTTGCGGGCCCGCCGCTTGGTCGACGACTCGGCGACGCCGTAGCCGACGAGCACGGGCTGCCGCCCGCTCGGGGCCGCCTCCGCCGCCTCGGGCTCCGGCTCGGCCGCGACGACCGGCGCGGCGGCGGGCTCGTCGCCCGCCACGTCCACGGAGATGATCACCTGGCCGACGTCGACGGTCGTGCCCTCGGGGAACAGCAGTTCCTTGACCACCCCGTCGAACGGGATGGGCAGCTCGACGGCCGCCTTGGCCGTCTCCACCTCGCACACGACCTGCCCGTCCGTGACGGAGTCGCCGGGCTGGACGTACCACTTGAGGATCTCGGCCTCGGTCAGGCCTTCGCCCACGTCGGGCATCTTGAACTCACGAGCCATGGTGCAGCCCTCCTCAGTACGCCAGCGAGCGGTCGACGGCATCGAGCACCCGGTCGAGGCCCGGCAGGTACTCGTCCTCCAGACGCGCCGGCGGGTACGGGGCGTGGTAGCCGCCGACCCGCAGTACGGGCGCCTCCAGGTGGTAGAAGCACCGCTCGGTGATCCGGGCCGCCAGCTCCGCTCCGGAGCCGAGGAAGACCGGGGCCTCGTGCACGACGACGAGCCGCCGCGTCTTCTCCACCGACTTCTGCACGGCGTCGAAGTCCATCGGCGAGATCGAGCGCAGGTCGAGGACCTCGAGGGACTTGCCCTCCTCCTGGGCGGCCGCGGCGGCCTCCAGGCAGACCTTCACCATGGGCCCGTACGCGACGAGGGTGAGGTCCGTGCCCTCCTTCGCCACGACGGCCTTGTGCAGGTCGCCGGGGACGGCGTCGGTGTCGACCTCGCCCTTGTCCCAGTAGCGCCGCTTCGGCTCGAAGAAGATCACCGGGTCGTCGCTCTGGATCGCCTGCTGGAGCATCCAGTAGGCGTCGCTGGAGTTGGAGGGCGTGACCACCTTCAGACCCGCGACGTGCGCGAACAGCGCCTCGGGCGACTCGCTGTGGTGCTCGACCGCGCCGATGCCGCCGCCGTACGGGATGCGCACGACGACGGGCACCTTGACCTTGCCGAGCGCACGCGCGTGCATCTTGGCGAGCTGCGTGACGATCTGGTCGTACGCGGGGAAGACGAAACCGTCGAACTGGATCTCCACGACCGGGCGGTAGCCGCGCAGGGCCAGGCCGATCGCGGTGCCGACGATGCCGGACTCGGCGAGCGGGGTGTCGATGACCCGGTCCTCGCCGAAGTCCTTCTGCAGGCCGTCGGTGACGCGGAAGACGCCGCCGAGCTTGCCGACGTCCTCGCCCATGACGAGGACCTTCGGGTCGTTGTCGAGCGCCGTGCGCAGCGACTCGTTGATCGCCTTGGCGATCGGAAGCTTCTGTACAGCCATGGTGCTCAGACCTCCCCGTCCGCGAACGACGCCTGGTATGCGGCGAATTGGGCACGCTCCTCGTCGACGAGCGCGTGTCCGTCCGCGTACGCGTTCTCGAACATCGCCATCCGGTCCGGGTCGGGCATGGCGCGCACGGCCTCGCGCACCCGCTTGCCCAGCGTCTCGCTCTCGGCGTCGAGGTCCGTGAAGAACGCGGCGTCGGTGTCCGTGTGGGTCTCCAGGTACGTGCGCAGGCGCAGGATCGGGTCCTTCGCCTCCCAGGAGGCGCGCTCCTCGTCGGCCCGGTACTTCGTCGGGTCGTCGGAGGTGGTGTGCGCGCCCATCCGGTACGTGAACGCCTCGACGAGGGTCGGGCCCTCGCCGTCGCGCGCCCGCTGCAGCGCCCACCGGGTCACGGCGAGCACGGCCAGCACGTCGTTGCCGTCCACCCGCACGCCGGGGAAGCCGTAGCCCTGCGCGCGCTGGTAGAGCGGCACGCGGGTCTGCTTCTCGGTCGGCTCGGAGATCGCCCACTGGTTGTTCTGGCAGAAGAACACGACCGGGGCGTTGTAGACCGCGGAGAACGTGAAGGACTCCGCGACGTCGCCCTGGCTGCTGGCGCCGTCACCGAAGTACGCGATCACCGCGCTGTCCGCGCCGTCCTTGGCGACGCCCATCGCGTAGCCGGTGGCGTGCAGGGTCTGCGAGCCGATGACGATCGTGTACAGGTGGAAGTTGTTGGTGTTCGGGTCCCAGCCGCCGTTGTTCACGCCGCGGAACATGCCGAGCAGGTTCGTCGGGTCGACGCCGCGGCACCAGGCGACGCCGTGCTCGCGGTAGGTCGGGAAGACGTAGTCGTCGTCGCGGGTGGCGCGGCCGGAACCGACCTGGGCGGCCTCCTGGCCGAGCAGCGAGGGCCACAGACCCAGCTCGCCCTGGCGCTGCAGCGTGACGGCCTCGGCGTCGAAGCGGCGGGCCATCACCATGTCGCGGTACAGGTCGCGCAGGGCGTCGTCGGTGATGTCGGTGACGTACTTGTCGTACTCGGCGCTCTTGACCCGCTCACCCTCGGGGGTCAGGAGCTGGACCAGCTGCTCGGTCCCGCTCGCCGCGGCGGTCTTGCCGGGGGACTTCTTCGCAGACTTCTTCGCAGCGGCCCGCTTGCGCGGCGGCTGTGCCTTCTGCGCAGCGGCAGTGCTGTCAGCACTGTCTACGGTCACGTGTGCTCCTCCGTCGGTCCGGCCCCGGGATTGCCGGATGGCCAGTCGGCTCGGCTCGCCTGATCCGTCCACGCACGGGGTGGGTGCGCTGCGCCGGATACAGGCGTGTCCAGACAAAGCTCAGCGCTCCGGCAAGCACCCTTCACCCAGCACGGTACCCAGTACGACACACATCTGCGAAACCCCATCTGACCTGCGATTTTGCTTGGATTTCCAAGTAAGTCGTTGGTTGGATTTCCTAGTAACCGCGGGACGGACGGAGCGCCGCAGGTCACAGCTGTGCGACGACACTTGGTCTCAGCCTGGCAGGGGGCCGGAACACCGGCACGTTATCCCGGTCACCCAGGGCACGGGAAGAGTTGGTGTGTGAGACTGAGCCCGTGCGCGAAGACGGAAAAATTCACGTATTTCTCCTCGACGACCATGAAGTGGTCCGGCGTGGAGTCCATGAGCTGCTCTCGGTGGAGGACGACATCGTGGTCGTCGGCGAGGCCGGTACGGCCGCCGATGCCCTGGTCAGGATCCCCGCGACCCGGCCCGACGTCGCGGTTCTCGACGTGCGGCTGCCGGACGGCAGCGGCGTCGAGGTCTGCCGCGAGATCCGCTCCCAGGACGAGTCGATCAAGTGCCTGATGCTGACGTCGTTCGCCGACGACGAGGCGCTCTTCGACGCGATCATGGCCGGTGCCTCGGGTTACGTGCTGAAGGCGATCCGTGGCAACGAGCTGCTGACCGCCGTGCGGGACGTCGCCGCGGGCAAGTCGCTGCTCGACCCGGTCGCCACCGCCCGCGTCCTGGAGCGGCTGCGGGACGGCGGCCGCAGCAAGGAGGACGACCGCCTCGCGGGCCTCACCGAGCAGGAGCGCAAGATCCTCAACCTGATCGGCGAGGGGATGACCAACCGCGCGATCGGCGAGCGCCTCCACCTCGCCGAGAAGACGATCAAGAACTATGTGTCCAGCCTGCTCTCGAAGCTCGGCATGGAGCGCCGCTCCCAGGCGGCCGCGTACGTGGCCCGCATGCAGGCCGAGAAGCACTGACACCCCGATGCCGCCGGCGTCACCCGGACGCCCGCCGACACGGGACGTAGGTCCCGTTTCCTGGGGGCGGGCTCCTCTTTTCCGGCACCCCGTCGGCATCGCACAGTGGTGACATGCCCACCGATACGCCCTCCGGGACGCAGCCGGACCAGGACCGCGGCTTCGAGCTGCTCGCCCGCGTGCCCTACGGGCGCGTGGCGACCAGCATGCGCGCCCTGCCCTTCCTCGCCTCCGCCCGCCACGTCGTGGCCGGCGGACGACTGCTGCTGCGCATGCACCGCGGATACGGCTACCACCAGGCGTGCATCGGCAGCGTCGTCGCGTACGGGGCGGACAACCTCGGCGTCGAGGGCCCCGAGGACGTCGGCCAGTGGTCGGTGCAGTGCGTCGGCACCTGCGAGCAGGTCGAGCCGTCCACGGCCGAGCTCGAACTCTTCGGCCCCGCCCCGCACTTCGCGGACGGCGAGCTCTTCGACCCGGTCTACCTGCGCGTCGCCCCGCAGTTCGTGACCGTGCACGAACTGCGGGGCGGTTCCGCGCAGCGCTCCGCGGACCTGCGGGTCCGTCGGCGGTAGGAGGGTCAGGCGCCGCCGTTGACGCCGGCGTCGGTGCCGGGCTCGCCCGTGTTGCCACCGGTGCCGGTCGGCTCGTCGGTCGGCTGGGTCGGCTCGTCCGTCGGCTGGGTCGGCTGGTTCGTCGGCTTCGTCGGCTCGTCGGTCGGCTCGTCCGTGGGCTCGTCCGTCACCGTCTGGGACGGCGTCGGGTTCTCGCTGGTGGGCTGCTCGCTCGGCGTGTAGTCGGGGTCGCCGCCCGTGCCGGTGCCCGGGTCCTGCGTCTCGCCCTGGGTCTCGCCCTCGTCGGACGTCTCCGTCGGCTCGTCCGACTTCTCGGACTGCGTCACCGACGGCGACTGCTTGTCGCTGGGGCCCTTGTTCTTGTTGTCGCCCGCGTTCAGCGCGAAGGCCACGCCCACCGCGATCGCGATCACCGCGAGCACGGCGACGATCCACAGCTTGCCGCGGCCACCGCCGCCCCCGCCGTTCCCACGGCCGTCGAAGCCGCCGTCGTCGCCGCCCGGCGGCCGCAGCATCGGCTGCGCGGCCGTGCCGGTGTCGCCGGGGTGCGGCAGCGCGGTGGTGCCCGCCATGCCCATCGCCGGGGTGTTGCCGCCCTCGTGCATGTCGACGGGGCCGGTGTTCCAGGTGCCGGTGTGGCCGCCCTGCTCGTACAGCATCTGCAGCCCGTACTGGACGAGCCCGCGCATCTCCTCGGCCGTCTGGAACCGGTCGTCCGGGTCCTTGGCGAGGGAGCGCATGACGAGGCCGTCCAGCTCCGGCGGCGTCGCGTCCGAGACCTCGGAGGGCGGCACCGGCATGTCCTGGACGTGCTGGTAGACGACGGAGAGCGGCGTCTCACCGGTGAACGGGGGCCGCAGCGCGAGGAGTTCGTAGAGCAGGCAGCCGGTCGCGTACAGGTCCGAGCGGTGGTCGACGGCCTTGCCGAGGGCCTGCTCGGGGGAGAGGTACTGGGGCGTGCCCATGACCATGCCGGTCTGCGTCATCGTCGACTGCGCGCCGTGCAGGGCGCGGGCGATGCCGAAGTCCATCACCTTCACCGCGCCGGTGTTGGTGATGATCACGTTCGCGGGCTTGATGTCACGGTGCACGATGCCGTGCTGGTGCGAGTACGCGAGCGCTTCCAGGACGCCGGAGACGATGATCAGGGCCTGCTCGGGGCCCGGCGCCTCGGCGTTGATGAGGAGGTCGCGGATGGTGCGGCCCTCGACGATCTCCATGACGATGTACGGGACGGCCTGGCCGTTCACGTAGTCCTCGCCGGAGTCGTAGACCGCGACGATCGCATGGTGGTTGAGGCCCGCGACCGACTGTGCCTCGCGAGTGAAGCGCGCCTTGGAGACCGGGTCCTCGGCGAGGTCGGAGCGGAGCAGCTTGACGGCGACGGTGCGCCCGAGGCGCACGTCCTCGGCCGCGAACACCTCGGCCATGCCGCCCCGGCCGAGTCTGCGGGTCAGCCGGTACCGGCCGTCCCCCACCAGTCCGCCGTTGCCCCACATCTCCGGCGCATCTGACATACCGCCGCCAGTCGCCTCGGGGTCGGACGGGCCCTGAGCGCGCTGCTGCTGTGCCATCAGTCCTCGCCGTCGTTTCTGTCCGTGTTGTCTGGATCTGTCTGGGTCTGCCTGGGCTGCCGGATCCCTGCGTCGGAGTACGCGCGGTTGTGAATACGCCTCCGTCGGGCCACGCTACAGGCTTCGGCGGCGGCCCCGTTCCGAGATGGACCGGACATCAAACCCGTTGCCGTGCACGTCCTGCAAATCGTGCGCGCAATTTCTGTGCCGGGTCCATGACTGTTCCGCGGCAGTTCGCACGCCTCGTCCTGTAACGCTTGCGCGACTCTTCTTGCCCGTACGGTCACGGAACGGGCATCGAGCTTGACGTGGCAGGGCCCTGGGGCAGACTTGGCCGGGAATAGCTGAATTCGATCACCGGCCGCGCCGACGTCGGGGCGCCTATGGGGGACGTAGAGATCATGCCCGGAGACGGCACAGACAGCGCCGGCGGCGCACAGAGCGGGCGGTACGCGGGCCGTGCCGTGGCGAACGGGCGGTACCAGCTGCGCGACCTGCTCGGCCAGGGCGGCATGGCCTCCGTGCACCTGGCGCACGACACCCGGCTCGACCGCGCGGTCGCCATCAAGACTTTGCACACGGAACTCGGCCGCGAGGACGCCTTCCGTCAGCGCTTCCAGCGCGAGGCCCAGTCGGTGGCCAAGCTCACGCACACGAACATCGTCTCGGTCTTCGACTCCGGCGAGGACGAGCTCGACGGGACCATCACTCCGTACATCGTCATGGAGTACGTGGAGGGCCGTCCGCTCGGCTCCGTGCTCGACGAGGACGTCCAGCGGTACGGCGCGATGCCCGCCGACAAGGCCCTCAAGATCACCGCCGATGTGCTGGCGGCCCTGGAGATCAGCCACGAGATGGGCCTGGTCCACCGGGACATCAAGCCGGGCAACGTGATGATGACCAAGCGCAGCGTCGTGAAGGTCATGGACTTCGGCATCGCCCGCGCCATGCAGTCGGGCGTCACGTCGATGACGCAGACCGGCATGGTCGTCGGCACCCCGCAGTACCTCTCGCCCGAGCAGGCCCTGGGGCGCGGCGTCGACGCCCGCTCCGACCTGTACTCGGTCGGCATCATGCTCTTCCAACTGGTCACCGGGCGGCTGCCGTTCGAGGCGGACTCACCGCTGGCCATAGCGTATGCGCACGTCCAGGAGGAGCCGGTGGCTCCGTCCTCGATCAACCGCTCGCTGCCGCCGGCCGTCGACGCGCTCGTCGCCCGCGCCCTGAAGAAGAACCCGAACGAGCGTTTCCCGAGCGCCGAGTCGATGCGGGACGAGTGCCTGCGGGTCGCCCAGTCGCTGGCCGGCGCTCCCGCCGCTGCCCCCAGCATCGTGCCCGGCGCCCAGACGTCGAGCGGTGCCGGTGTCGGCGCGACCGTCTTCCCGCCGGTCGACCAGAACGGGATGCCGACGCCCGGCCCCGTCCAGACGCCGTACCAGCCGGGCCCCTACGGCCAGCCGACGCCGCCGCCGCAGGCCGGGTACGGCTATCCGCAGCAGAGCGCGCAGCACCTGCAGGGCGGCTACCAGACCCCGCCGCCCGCCTCCCCGTACGCGCAGAGCGGTCAGCAGACCCCGCCGCCGTACTCCATCTCGCCGCAGCAGGCGCCCGCGCCGAGCTCGGGCGGATCGGGCGGCGGCAAGCGCAACACGGCGGTGATCGTCGGCTCGATCGTCGTCGCGCTCGTCGCCATCGGCGGCCTGATCACGGCCCTCGCGATGAACGGCGACGACAAGGGCGGCGGCGGTGGCTCCACCGACAAGCCGACCACGTCGGAGGTCGCCGGGCACAAGGGTCCCGATCTGACGAAGACGATCGAGACGTCCGAGTGCACCGATCCCGACATCGGCTACAACGACGAGAACAAGATCAAGATCCCGGACTTCTACCTCAAGAACATCAAGTCCGTGAAGGCCTGTTTCCAGGCCGCGGGCTGGAAGTACCAGATCAAGGAGCAGGACGAGAACACCTACGGCGAGGGCTCGGTCATGAACCAGGTGCCCGGCGCGGGTGACGAGGTCGACCCCAAGGACGTCTCGATCGACCTGTACGTATCGACGGGCAACCCGTCGGACAGCTGATCCGCACGCCTGATCCGCACGCCTGATCCACATGCGGAAGGGGCCGGCCCGAGTGGGCCGGCCCCTTCCGCGTTCCTCGGCTGCTTACAGGTACGGGCCGCCGGTGCGGCCGCCCGCTGCGCGCGGATCGTCCTCCTCGTCGCCGCCGACGCCCGGCGGCAGGGCGCGGCGCATCTGCTCCAGCTGGGCCCGCGCCGCCATCTGCTGCGCGAACAGCGTCGTCTGGATCCCGTGGAAGAGTCCCTCCAGCCAGCCCACCAACTGGGCCTGCGCGATGCGCAGTTCGGCGTCGGAAGGAGTGGCCTCGTCGTTGAAGGGAAGTGAGAGCCGCTCCAGCTCCTCGACGAGTTCGGGCGCGAGCCCGTCCTCCAGCTCCTTGACCGAGCTGGCGTGGATCTCCTTGAGCCGCTGCCGGCTCGCCTCGTCCAGGGGAGCCGCGCGCACTTCCTCCAGCAGCTGCTTGATCATGCTGCCGATGCGCATCACCTTGGCGGGCTGTTCCACCATCTCCGTCACCGGGACCTCGCGGGAGTCGTCGTCTCCGCCGCCGCCCAGAGCCATTCCGTCCTGGCCCACGACCAAGATCTGCGGGTTCTCCGGCGACCGTTCGTTCCTCGGCATCTCCATGCCGCCATTCTCTCGCACCGAGCCGTCACATCACCGTGGTGCCCCCGTTCCGGACTGATCCACCACCCTGGAGGCCGCTAAATCCGGCGTGCCCGATTTATTGCTCTATGTGAGGCTTGTTGCAGCGATGGGGCAAGCGTCGGGCGGCAGTGGAAGGGGACGGCATGCAGGGGACGGGCCTGCGGCGGCTTCGGTGGGCGGCCGGTCTTGCGGTGAGCGCCGTCGCCCTCCTGCTGATGCCGGTGCCCTCGTCGTACGCCGCCGGACCGTCCTCGTACGTCGCCGGACCGTCCTCGTACGCCGCCGGACCGTCCTCGTACGTCGCCGGGCACGGGTCGTACGTCGCCGAGCCCTCGCCGGGGTCCTCGCTCGCGGGGAGC
>NZ_JAMOLN010000084.1 GCF_024448165.1 Streptomyces longispororuber | reverse complement strand
CGCGACGAAAGGCCGGCGACGCAACCCGCACCCGCCCCCCCGCACAGGCCCAGCTACCCCTCCGCCACGACCACCGCGGAAGCGACCCCCGCGTCATGGCTCAGCGACACATGGAACCCGGTCACCCCAAGCTCCGCGGCCCGCGCCGCCACGGTCCCGGTCACCCGCATCCGGGGCTGCCCGCTCTCCTCGACCCACACCTCCGCGTCGGTCCACCGCAGCCCGGCCGGCGCCCCCAGCGCCTTCGCGATGGCCTCCTTCGCGGCGAACCGCGCGGCGAGCGAGGCGACCCCGCGCCGCTCGCCGCTCGGCAACAGCAGCTCGCCCTTCAGGAACAGCCGCTCGGCCATCCCGGGCGTACGCTCCAGCGACGCCGCGAACCGCTCGATCTCCGCAACGTCGATACCGACCCCGATGATGCTCATACCGGGCACCCTACGGCGGCCGGAGCACTCACTCCACGGTCACCGACTTCGCCAGGTTCCGCGGCTGGTCCACCTCGTTGCCGCGCGCCGTGGCCAGCTCGCACGCGAAGACCTGGAGCGGCACCGTCGCGACGAGCGGCTGCAGGAGCGTGGGAGTGACGGGGACCCGGACCACGTGGTCCGCGTACGGGGTCACCGCGTCGTCGCCCTCCTCCGCGATCACGATCGTCCGCGCGCCCCGCGCCCGGATCTCCTGGATGTTCGACACGATCTTGTCGTGGAGCACCGACCGGCCCCGCGGCGACGGCACCACCACGACCACCGGCACGCCCTCCTCGATCAGGGCGATCGGCCCGTGCTTCAGCTCGCCCGCCGCGAAGCCCTCGGCGTGCATGTAGGCGAGTTCCTTGAGCTTGAGCGCGCCCTCCAGCGCCACGGGGTAGCCGACGTGCCGCCCCAGGAACAGCACGGTGTCCCGGTCGGCCAGCGAGCGGGCCAGTTCGCGCACCGGCTCCATCGTCTCCAGGACCCGCTCGACCTCCTCCCCGCTGCGCGCCAGCTCCCGTACGACAGCGGCGATCTCGTCGCCCCACTTGGTGCCCCGCACCTGCCCCAGGTACAGCGCGACCAGATAGCAGGCCACGAGCTGCGTCAGGAACGCCTTCGTCGACGCGACCGCCACCTCGGGGCCCGCGTGCGTGTAGAGGACGGCGTCGGACTCCCGGGGGATCGTCGAGCCGTTCGTGTTGCAGATGGCGAGGACCGTCGCCCCCTGTTCGCGCGCGTGCCGCAGCGCCATCAGGGTGTCCATGGTCTCGCCCGACTGGGAGATCGCGATGACCAGGGAGCGGGCGTCCAGGATCGGGTCCCGGTAGCGGAACTCGCTCGCCAGCTCCACCTCGCACGGGATCCGCGTCCAGTGCTCGATGGCGTACTTGGCGATGAGCCCGGCGTGGAACGCCGTCCCGCACGCCACGATCACGACCTTGTCGACCATGCGCAGCACCTGCGGCGGGATGCGCAGCTCGTCCAGCGTCAGCTGGCCCTCGGCCCCGATCCGGCCCAGCAGGGTGTCCGCGACGGCCTTCGGCTGCTCGGCGATCTCCTTGAGCATGAAGTAGTCGTAGCCGCCCTTCTCGGCGGCGGAGGCGTCCCAGTCGACGTGGTAGTGGCGGACGTCCGCCGCCCGCCCGTCGAAGTCCGTCACCGTCACCGCGTCCCTGCGCAGCTCGACGACCTGGTCCTGGCCCAGCTCGATCGCCGAACGGGTGTGCGCGATGAAGGCGGCCACGTCCGACGCCAGGAACGCCTCGCCCTCCCCCACACCGACCACGAGCGGCGAGTTGCGGCGGGCGCCCACGACCACGTCCGGGGCGTCCGCGTGCACCGCGACCAGCGTGAACGCGCCCTCCAGGCGGCGGCACACCAGCCGCATCGACTCGGCGAGGTCGCCGCAGACCGAGAACTCCTCGGCGAGCAGGTGCGCCACGACCTCGGTGTCGGTCTCGGAGCCCAGGACGTGGCCCCGCTCGGCGAGCTCGGCGCGGAGCGCGGCGAAGTTCTCGATGATGCCGTTGTGGACGACGGCGACCCGGCCCGCGTTGTCCAGGTGCGGATGCGCGTTGGCGTCCGTGGGGCCGCCGTGGGTGGCCCAGCGGGTGTGTCCGATGCCGGTGGCGCCGGCCGGCAGGGGCCGGTCCACCAGCTCCTTCTCCAGGTTGGCGAGCTTCCCGGCCTTCTTGGCGGAGGCCAGCGACCCGTCCGCGAGCACGGCCGCCCCCGCCGAGTCGTACCCCCGGTACTCCAGGCGCCTGAGCCCGGCGAGGACGACGTCCAGAGCCGACTGTGAACCTACGTATCCCACGATTCCGCACATAAGCGGCAGCGTAAGCCCGCTGTCAGCGCCCCCACACGATCCGGTCCCGCGCGTCCTGCACGAGCCAGAGGTACTCGGCCTCCTCGCAGCGCGGCTTGCTGCCCATCTCGTAGAAGTCGAGGCAGTCGTCGAGGTCCTCGCCGATGTCCTCGTCGGGCAGCTCGGCGGCCAGCTCGCTGCGGACGTGCCCCGCCCACTCCTCGCTCTGCGCCGCGGCAGCGGATCTGCGCCGTACGAAACCTGGCACGCGCAGCACGGACATGACGGCTCACCTCCCGCCCCGCGGGTGCGGCTCTGCCCCACGGGTGTCCGGAACGTATCGCCGCCTCCACCTCAGGTCCATACCTGTGCACGACCTGTGACGGACGGTGTCGACACGTGGCGTGACGCACCCCACCCCCCGCCCCGTCCACACAGCCGTAACAATGGACTGTGATCTCTCCGGTCTCCGAACCCCTGCGGAGCGCCCACCGGCACAAGCCGGAGGCGACTCCCTACGTCGATCTCACCCGCACGGAATGGAGCGCGCTGCGAGACAAGACGCCGCTTCCGCTGAGCGCGGCGGAGGTGGAGCGGCTACGCGGCCTCGGTGACGTGATCGACCTGGACGAGGTCCGCGACATCTATCTGCCGCTCTCCCGGCTCCTCAATCTGTACGTCGGCGCCACCGACGGGCTGCGCAGCGCCGTGAACACCTTCCTCGGCGACACCGTGCAGAAGGCGTCGCAGGCGGGCACCCCCTTCGTCATAGGGGTCGCGGGCTCGGTGGCCGTCGGCAAGTCGACCGTCGCGCGCCTGCTGCAGGCGCTGCTGTCGCGCTGGCCCGAGCACCCGCGCGTGGAGCGCGTCACCACGGACGGGTTCCTGCTCCCCACCAAGGAGCTGGAGGCCCGCGGCCTGATGAGCCGCAAGGGCTTCCCCGAGTCGTACGACCGCCGCGCCCTCACCCGCTTCGTCGCCGACATCAAGGCCGGCAAGGACGAGGTGACGGCCCCCGTCTACTCGCACCTGATCTACGACATCGTGCCCGGCGAGAAGCTCGTGGTGCGCCGCCCCGACATCCTCATCGTCGAGGGCATCAACGTGCTGCAGCCCGCCCTGCCCGGCAAGGACGGCCGCACCCGGGTCGGTCTCGCCGACTACTTCGACTTCAGTGTGTACGTGGACGCGCGCGAGGAGGACATCGAGCGCTGGTACCTGAACCGCTTCCTGAAGCTGCGCGCGACGGCCTTCCAGGACCCGTCCTCGTACTTCAGGAAGTACACGCAGGTGTCGGAGGAGGAGGCCCTCGACTACGCGCGCACGACCTGGCGCACCATCAACCGGCCGAACCTGCTGGAGAACGTGGCCCCCACCCGCGGCCGCGCCGGTCTCGTCGTCCGCAAGGGCCCCGACCACAAGGTGCAGCGGCTGCGCCTGCGCAAGCTCTGACGCACGATGCGCGCAAGGCGCGCTTCCCTGATCGGGGAGCGCGCCTTCCGTGGGTGTCTCGTCCGGCCTAGCCCAGCGCCGACTTCACGACGTCCGCGAGCCGTCCCGCGACGCGCCGCGCCTGCTCGATGTCGGCCGCCTCGACCATCACCCGGACCAGCGGCTCGGTGCCCGAGGAGCGGAGCAGTACCCGCCCCGTGGAGCCGAGTTCGCGCTCGGCGTCGGCGATCGCCGACGCCAGCTCGGGGGACGTGGTGACCCGGGACTTGTCGACGTCCGGCACATTGATGAGCACCTGCGGCAGCCGCTCCATCACGGCCGCGAGGTCCTGCAGCGCCCGCCCGGTCTGCGCGACCCGCGCCGCGAGGAGCAGGCCGGTGAGCGTGCCGTCGCCGGTGGTCGCGTGGTCGAGCACGATCACGTGGCCGGACTGCTCGCCGCCCAGCGCGTAGCCGTGCTCCTTCATGTTCTCCAGCACGTACCGGTCGCCGACCGCGGTCTGCACGAGGTGGATGCCCTCGCGCTCCATGGCCAGCTTGAGGCCGAGGTTCGACATGACGGTCGCGACGACGGTGTCCTGGCGCAGCTCGCCGCGCTCGCGCAGCGCGAGGGCGATCACGGCCATGATCTGGTCGCCGTCGACCTCGGAGCCGGTGTGGTCCACGGCGAGGCAGCGGTCGGCGTCCCCGTCGTGCGCGATGCCGAAGTCGGCCTTGTGCTCGATGACGGCGGCCTTCAGCAGGTCGAGGTGGGTCGACCCGCAGCCGTCGTTGATGTTGAGCCCGTCGGGCTCGGCGCCGATGGTGACGACGTCGGCGCCGGCCCGGGTGAACGCCTCGGGCGAGACCCGGGACGCGGCACCGTGCGCCTCGTCGAGGACGACCTTCAGGCCGTCGAGCCGGTTCGGCAGCACGCCCACGAGGTGCGCGACGTACTGGTCGAGCCCCTCGTCGTACGACTTCACGCGGCCGACGCCGGCGCCGGTGGGCCGGTCCCAGGGAGCGCCCGTGCGGTGCTCCTCGTAGACCGTCTCGATGCGGTCCTCCAGGGCGTCGTCCAGCTTGTGGCCGCCGCGGGCGAGGAACTTGATGCCGTTGTCCGGCATGGCGTTGTGGCTCGCGGAGAGCATCACGCCGAGGTCGGCTCCCAGCGCACCGGTGAGATACGCCACCGCGGGGGTGGGCAGCACACCGACGCGCAGGACGTCGACGCCGGCACTGGCCAGGCCCGCCACGACCGCGGCCTCCAGGAACTCGCCCGAGGCACGCGGGTCACGGCCGACGACGGCGACCGGACGGTGCCCCTCGAAGGAGCCCGCCTCACCGAGTACGTGTGCCGCGGCGACCGAAAGGCCGAGCGCCAGCTCGGCGGTCAGGTCCGCGTTGGCGACACCGCGCACGCCGTCCGTGCCGAAGAGTCGTCCCACTTGGTGTCCTCCACAACTTCATGTCGTCCATAAGCCGAACGCCCCGGCGGCACGGAAGGTGCCGCCGGGGCGAACGGGAAAAACAAGCAGGCAGCGAGATTTAGCGCTTGCTGTACTGCGGGGCCTTGCGGGCCTTCTTGAGACCGGCCTTCTTGCGCTCGACCGCACGGTCGTCACGCTTCAGGTAACCGGCCTTCTTCAGCGCCGGGCGGTTGTTGTCCACGTCGGCCTCGTTCAGCGCGCGGGCCACGCCGAGGCGCAGGGCACCGGCCTGACCGGAGACGCCGCCACCCGAGATGCGGGCGATGACGTCGTAGCGGCCGTCGAGCTCGAGCACCTTGAAGGGCTCGTTGACTTCCTGCTGGTGGACCTTGTTCGGGAAGTAGTCCTCGAGCGTGCGCCCGTTGACCTTCCACTTGCCCGTGCCCGGCACGATGCGCACGCGCGCGATGGCGTTCTTGCGACGGCCCAGGCCGGCGGCCGGCTGCGGGTCGCCGAAGCGGGCGGGGTTGGACTCCGAGGTGTACTCGCCCTCGACGGGCGCGTCCGACTCGGTGGTGTAGCTCTCGACGTCGACGATCTCTTCGACCGGCGTCTCGGCGGTGGTCTCGGCCACGATGCTCCTCAGATTCTTTTCTGTCTTTGGGGGTGTGGCCGGAACTACTGCGCGACCTGGGTGATCTCGAACGGCACCGGCTGCTGGGCAGCGTGCGGGTGCTGGTCGCCCGAGTAGACCTTCAGCTTCGAGAGCATCTGACGGCCGAGCGTGTTCTTCGGGAGCATGCCCTTGATGGCCTTCTCGACGGCCTTCTCGGGGTTCTTGTCCAGCAGCTCGTCGTAACGGACGGAGCGCAGACCACCCGGGAAGCCGGAGTGGCGGTACGCCAGCTTCTGGGTCTTCTTGTTGCCCGACAGGTGAACCTTGTCGGCGTTGATGATGACGACGAAGTCGCCCATGTCCATGTGCGGAGCATAGGTCGGCTTGTGCTTGCCACGGAGGAGGGTCGCAGCAGTGGTGGCCAGACGTCCCAGGACGATGTCCTGCGCGTCAATGACGTGCCACTGGCGGGTCACATCGCCGGGCTTAGGGCTGTACGTACGCACTTCGCAGCCTTCTTCTTCAGTGGATGGGTGCTGAAACATGGCATCACTGAAGCGATCGTGCAGCTGGGGACGACAGTGCCGGGTTCAGCGCCCGTATGCCGCCCACTGGTAACTGCTCCAGGGAACCCGTGTAAGGGCGTCTCACATGAGAGCGAGCAAGCCGATACACATAACGACTAGGCAGGATACCCGCGCTGACCCGGACGGGTCAAAACGTGATCGTCCCGGGACCCCGGGACCGTGGGCGTTCCTGTCGTGCCGCGAGGTTCCAGGGTAACCGGACCCCGCCGGGCGCAGTGCAGTCCCGCGACGAGGGCGAGCCCGCACAGGGCCGCGCAGTCCAGGAACGCCCGGCGCTCCCCGGTGTCGAGCCAGGGCCAGGCCGGCCCCGGCACCTGCGGCAGCAGCACCGCCCAGAACCAGGGGCCGCGGGCGGGCGCCCCCGCCTCCAGCGCCCCGGCGAGCAGCAGCGGCACGACGACCAGGAGGTAGTGGTCGTAGGAGGGCCGGGAGACCAGGAAGGCCGAGAGCAGCAGCATCACGGCGGTCTCCACCGGCCGCCGCACCCCCTCGTCGCCCCGCCGCCACCGCCGCCGGGCGCACCACAGCCCGGCCGCAGCGCCCGCCGCCGCGACGAGGGCGGCCGCGGCGGGCGGGACGCCGAGCCGGGTGAGGACGGCCCCCGGGGACGCCTCGTAGAGCCGGACGAAGGCGTCGTCGCCGCGCAGCAGGAACGGCAGCGTCCGCGTGAAGAAGCCGGCCGGATCGGGCATCGCGAGGGCCGCGGCGGCCGAGGCCCCGGCGGGCACGGCGACCAGGGCCGCGAGTCCGCGCCACTGCCGGGCCAGGACGAAGAGGAGGGCGACCGGCGCGAGCAGCGGCTTCAGGGCGAGCGCGGCCCCGATCACGAGCCCCGCCGCGAGCCACCGCCCGCGGGTGGCGAGGAGCAGGGCGCAGGGCAGCGCGGCGGCGGCCGTCACGGTCCAGTTCGCGAGGTGCACCAGGTGCGCGAAGGGCGCGGAGCCGAGGGCGAGCGCGAGCAGCCCGGCCACGGCGAACCGGCTGCGCCACGCGACCCCGTACACGCGCAGCGCGCATGCCCACCCGGCGACCAGACCACCGGTCACGAGCACGGGCACCGCGACCCGCAGCACACCCGTCGGCGCCAGCGCCTGCGGCACCGCGGCGAGCACGGCGCTCGGGAAGTAGAGGAAGTGCGGATCGGCGTACGGCGATCCACCGGCCAGCCAGAGCCGGGCCGCGTGGACGACGATCCGGTTGTCGACCCCGCTGCCGGGCGACTTGAGGGCGGCGTGCACGGGGATCACGGCGAGCACGAGGGCGAGGACGGCGCGGGCGGCCCCCGGGGCGGGCCGCAACAACCAAGCAGCCAAGGGAGATTGGGCCGTTTTCATGCGGTTCACGTTAGGGCGGTGCGACCGGAGGGCCCGGGAAGGGCGCGGGTGGGCGCGGCGGAGCCGTACCGGTACCGCATCGCCACCGCATCGGCACCGGATCGGGACCGGACGGGGACGACAGCCCCGCCTGCGCCCCGTCTAAGATGCGCGACATGAGTTTCGGGCAAGGGGGACCCCAGTGGGGCCCGGGTGACAACGGAAACGCCCCGGACTGGGCGGCGCTCGCCGAGGCCTCCGAGGCCCGCGCGCGCAAGAAGCGGCTGATGATGATCGGCGGCGCCGTCGTCGCGACGCTCGCGGTCGGCTCGGTCGTCGCCTGGGGCATCGTCTCGGCGAACAAGGACACCGAGGCCGGGAACAAGCCGGCCGACCAGCTGCCGAGCACCGCGGACATCCCCAGCGCGGGCAAGACCCCGGGCCCGTCCTTCGCGGAGACCACGCCGCCGCCCCCGCTCGACCCGAACGACTTCATCGACAGCGCCGCCAAGGACAAGGCCCCGCTGAACCAGGACACGCTCTTCCCCGGCAAGACGCTCACCGTCGGCGACCGGGTCTACAAGAAGGGCGCCACGACCCGCACCACGGACTGCGCGTCCGCCGCGCAGAAGGGCCTGTCCGGCGTCCTGAAGAAGAACGACTGCACCCAGCTGATCCGCGCCACCTACTACAAGGGCGGCTCCGCGGTCACCATCGGCGTGGCGGTCTTCGACACCAAGGCGCAGGCCATGAAGGCCAAGGAGCAGTACTCGGACGGCACCGTCGTCTCGCTGCCCGGCGGCGGCGTCCCCACGTTCTGCCGCACGACGGTGTGCCGGGCGACGGCGAACGCCTGGGGACGCTACGCCTACTTCACCAACGGCGGCCTCACCAACGGCAAGGACGCCACCAAGAAGGACACCGTCATGTTCACCCTCGGCGACGACCTCCAGCAGTTCACGTTCGAGCAGATCAAGAGGCGCGGCGAGACACAGGCCTCGGCGGCCGCGACGGCGGGCTGACCGTCCGCAGCGTCAGCGTCTGGTCGACCTGCTCCACGAAGGCGGCCGTGTCGAAGCCGTGCGCCGGCACCGCGGCCGCCTCGGGTGCGCTCTTGAACACCCAGGTCCGGTACGACCAGAAGCGGAACAGCGTCGCGACGCCGATCCCGCCGAACTTGAAGAAGTTGCTCCACAGGGCGTCGTGCAGGCCGAGCCCGTACGTCGCCCCGTAGAGCACCCCGTTCTCGATCAGCAGCCCGACGGCGCTGAAGAACGCGAACAGCGCCATCTCGCGCCGCTTGCTGCTCACCGTCTCCCGGTCCCGGTACGTGAAGTACCGGAACCCGATGTAGTTGCCGACGATCGCGACCGCGGTGGCGGCGACACCGGCGCGCACCGTCTGCAGGTCCGTGGTCCAGCGCAGCAGGTTGAACGCCACGAGGTTCACCACGATGCCGAGCAGGCCGACCGCCCCGAACTTGGCGATCTCGGCGTAGAGCCTGCTGAGCGCGGACGGGGCGCCCCCGTGTCTCCCGGTCATCGACGGCTCAGAGCCCCCGGTAGCGACGGCGCAGCCGCAGCGGGATCATCGCCGACTCGACCTGCGTGGCGAGGCTCATCTTCGACTCCCCCTCGGTCCGCTCCTCGAACCGGATCGGGATCTCGACGACCTCACAACCCCCGCGCACGGCCTTGTACTTGAGCTCCACCTGGAAGCTGTAGCCCGCGCTGTCCAGGGACCGCACGTCGACGGCGGCGAGCACGTCGGCGCGCCACATCGTGAACCCGGCCGTGAGGTCGGAGATCTGCCGGGTGCCGAGCACGGTGCGCGCGTACCCGTTGGCGAACCGGGACAGCGCCTTGCGGTGCCAGCCCCACTCCTCGTCGAGCGAGCCGCCCTCGACGTACCGGCTCCCGATGACCAGCCCCGCCCCGGACTCCTCGGCCGCCGCCAGCATCCGCGGCAGCGCCTGCGCCGGGTGCGAGCCGTCGGCGTCCATCTGCACCACGTACGCCGCCCCCTCGGCGACGGCCGCGCTCATCCCGGCCGCGTACGCCCGCCCGAGCCCGTCCTTCTCGACCCGGTGCAGCACGCTCATCCGCCGCTCGCCGTCCGGCAGATCGGCGTTGTACTTCTCCGCGAGCTCCTCCGCCAGCCGGCCCGTGCCGTCCGGGCTGGAGTCGTCCACGACCATCAGCCGCAGCCGCGGAACCGGCTGCCCGAGGACCAGCTCGGCGATGCGCGGCAGATTGGCCGCCTCGTTGTAGGTGGGCATCACCACGGTGACCCGGGCGTCGGATCTCCCCAGATCCGCGCTGCCCTGTGCGTACGTCATCTCTTTCCCTCCCCACCGGGCGCGGACCTGCCCAGCGCCCGGAAACTCCAGCCCGCCGCGGCCCATGCGGCCGCGTCGAGCACCCCCCGCCCGTCCACGACGCACGGCCGGGAGACCCACTGTCGTGCCTGCCGCGGATCCAGGGCCCGGAATTCGGCCCACTCCGTCAGGTGCAGCACGACGTCGGCCCGGCGCAGCGCGTCCTCGGCCGACAGGGCGTACCCGAGCAGCGGGAACGCCTTGCGGGCGTTGTCCATCGCCTGCGGGTCGTAGACCGTGACGTCGGCGCCGTCCAGCTGGAGGCGCGCGGCCACGTTCAGCGCCGGCGAGTCACGGATGTCGTCCGAGTCCGGTTTGAACGCGGCGCCGAGCACGGCGACCCGGGCGCCCATGACCGACCCGTCCGGTCTCCCGCACAGCTCGCGGGCCAGCTCCACGACGCGGTCGCGGCGCCGCATGTTGATCGCGTCGACCTCCCGCAGGAAACCGAGCGGCGCCCCCAGCTCCGCCGCGCGATGCGCGAAGGCCCGGATGTCCTTGGGCAGACAGCCGCCGCCGAAGCCGACGCCGGCGCGCAGGAACTTCGGCCCGATCCGGTCGTCGTGCCCGATCGCCTCGGCGAGGACCGCGACGTCACCGCCGGCCGCCTCGCACACCTCGGCCATCGCGTTGATGAAGGAGATCTTGGTGGCGAGGAAGGCGTTGGCCGCGGTCTTCACCAGCTCCGCCGTCGGGAAGTCGGCGGTCACCACCGGCGTCCCGGCCGCGAGCACCGGCGCGTACACCTCGCGCAACAGCGTCCCGGCCCGCTCCGACTCGACCCCGAACACCAGCCGGTCCGGCCGCAGCGTGTCCCGCACGGCGAAGCCCTCGCGCAGGAACTCCGGGTTCCACGCCACCTCCGCGTCATACGCGTCCGCGAGCCGGCGGGCCGTCCCCACCGGCACCGTCGACTTGCCGACGAGCAGCGCGCCGGGCGCCGCGTGCCGGGCGATACCGGCGAAGGCCGCGTCGACGTACCGCAGGTCGGCGGCGTCCGAGCGCGGGCTCTGCGGCGTCCCGACGCACACGAAGTGCACCTCGCCGAAGGCCCCCGCCTCCTCGTACGAGGTGGTGAAGCGCAGCCGGCCGGAGTCCAGGTTCCGCCGGAGCATCTCCTCGAGTCCCGGTTCGTGGAACGGCGTTCGCCCCGCCGCGAGTGCGGCGATCTTGTCCGCGTCGACGTCGACCCCGAGCACCTCGTGCCCGAGCTCCGCCATGCAGGCGGCGTGGGTGGCACCGAGGTAGCCGGTGCCGATGACGGTGAGCCGCATGGAGCGGCCTCCTTCTCACTCTTGTCCGCTGCTACGCGCGTTCCAGCACCCGCACCAGGACGTGGTTCAGCTTCACAGTGCGCACGGCCTTGAAGTCCTTCTCGAGCAGGGCGGCCGTCTTCTCGTTCATGCCGGTGAGCGGCGGGCGCCCGTCGGCGATCGAGGAGACCAGCCAGATCCGGTCGACGCCGGTCAGACAGCGGGCGGGGCGGGAGCACTCGGTCGCGCCGTACCCGCCGTTCTGCTGCGGGGTCCACTCCATGAGCACGTCCTTCGGGGCCTTGCGGTCCCGCAGCTCGTACGCCATGGCCCGGCGCTCCGACATCCCGCCGTTGAAGACCATCCCGTCGCCGGACCGCTGCCCGGCCGCGACGACATCGGCCGCGGCGCGGTAGTCCGGCTCCGTCGGCAGGTCCTTCTTGGCGTCGGCGATGCCCGGCCACGCCACGTACGCGTATCCGGCGACGACGGCCGTGACCAGCACCGCGCCGAGGACCTGCGGGCCGGCGCCGCGCCGGGCCCCCGGTTCGAGCCGCCCGGCGAGGCGCGTCACTCCTGCGGCCACGAGCAGCGTCCAGGCCGGGATGGTGAAGAGCAGGTACCGCGGCAGGAAGAGGTGCAGCTGGTTGGCCGTCAGGAAGGTGAGGACCGGGGGCAGGACGGCCCAGGCGGCGAGCAGCACCGCGTACCGGCGGGCCGCCAGCAGCCCGATCAGGCCGAGGCCCATCACGAGCGCGCCCGTGGTCCACGAGCCGAACAGGGTCTCCGGGAAGTCCGTGAGGTCCTTGGTCGTCGTGACGTTCCAGGCGATCTGCCCGCTCTGGCCGCTGCCCTGCGCCACCATCGGGAACGTGATGGAGAGGCCGAGCAGGACCGCGCCCGCGAAGGCGTAGCCCGCGATGCGGTCGCCGCGCCGTTTGGCGAGGACGACGAGCCACAGGTGCCCGGCGAGCACCGACATCGCCACGAGGTGGCTGAAGCCGGTCGCCGCCACGGCGAGGGCGTACAGCGTCCACGGCTTCAGGCCAGGACGGTCGAGCGCGCGCAGCAGGAGCAGCGTGGCCAGCAGCGCGAACATCGTCGCGAAGGCGTACGGCCTGGCCTCCTGCCCGTACCGGGTGACCGAGGGCACCACGGCGAACAGCAGTCCGGCCAGCAGTCCCGTGCGGACGGCGAACATCCGCCGCCCGACCAGCCCGATCAGTCCCGCCGAGACCGCCGTGGCGGCCGCCTCCGGGACCCGCAGCATGGCGGGCGAGTCACCCGCGACCATGATCCACAGGTGCATGGCCGCGTAGTACGGCGTGAAGACGACGTCGATGTGGTCGATGAGCAGGCCGAGGTCGTGCCAGGACAGCGACGACGCCCACCAGGTGGCGTGCTCGTCGCGCCACAGCTGGCGGTCGCCCAGCCCGGGCACCACACAGGCCAGCGCGACCAGCGCGGGCAGCAGGAACGCGAGCCACGCGGAGCCCGCCGGTCCGTCCCCCGCCGCCGCACCGGCGCGGCGGCGCTCCGAGCGCGTGCCCGTAGCGGGTTCCCGCTCGGCCGTCGCGTCGGCCGCCGGGGGCGTGTACGCGGTCATCGCTTCACCCAGATCCGGTACGGCTCCTGCGTGCCGCCCTTGCCCGCGGGCCGCACCACGGCCAGCTGTCGGTAGTCCTCGTCACCGCGGAGCGCCTCGGGCACCGTGGCGCTGCGCAGCACGATCGCGTCGTAGGAGTGCTTCTCCACCGCCGCGGACAGGGCAGCACCCCGGTCCGCCTGGTGCCACTGCCCGGGCCGCGTCTGCGCACGCAGGTAGTACGCGGAGATCTCCGGGTCGTCGCTCAGATAGCTGCCCTTGTCGTCCACGACGTCGCGCAGGGCACCGATCACGGCGGCCGAGTCCGGCGGCCGGTACAGCTCGCGGGTCTGTGCCATGCCGATGACGAGGGCGGCGACGTAGACCATGATGCCGATCTGCGGGTACCGGAAGTGGGCGCCCATCATCCGGGAGACGCCGAGGCCCGCCATCGGCACCGCGAAGAGCAGCCCGAAGCCGACGTGGATGTGCAGCGAACTGCCGTTGCCGAGCCAGGCCTGGTAGAGCGGGGCGAGCAGCGGCGTGGCGCACATGGTCAGCCCGAGGGCGGCCCGCCGGACCGTCCCCTGCACCGCGCCCCCGGCCCACGGCATCTCGCCCATCCGCGCCCGCCGGACGTAGCCGACCGCACCGATGACCGCCACGAGCAGGGCGACCCCGCTCCACTTCGCGCTCTGCTCCAGGAGGCCGAACGCGCTGTCGTCGCCCAGGGCCCGCCAGCCGCCCGGCATGCCGACGAGCCGCACGCCCACGGCACACAGCGCACCCGTGGCCACGGCGAACAGACCGCCGCGTGCGAACGCGCCGATGCCGCGGGACCGGTGGGCGGTGAGGACGGCGAGCACGGTGAGCGTCGGCAGGTAGAGCGCGGCCGAGTACGCGGCGAACGGTGCGAGGGCCGCGAACGGCGCCGCCGGGAGCACCGCCAGCGGGCCCGCCTGCCGGGTCCTGGCCAGCAGCCACAAGGACGCGGCCAGCAGGAACAGCGACAGCGAGTGGGTGGAGGCGTACCGGCCGGTGAAGGCGGTCGACTCCAGTACGGAGTACACGGCGGCGGCCGCGAGACCGGCCCGCGCGTTGAACAGCAGCCGCGTCGCACCGAACAGCAGCGCCGTCGCCCCGAGCGCCCACGCCAGGCTCAGCGACCGGGCCCCGGTCAGCCCGAACCGGGAGATGAGACCCGACAGTTCACCGTCGGACATCAGGAACTTCGCCTCCTGGGCGAAGGCGCTCCCGCCGAGCCGGAACGACAGCCCCGCCTGCACCAGCAGGATCAGCACGAGGGCACCCCGGCTGATCCACGCCGACCGGCTGTTGTCGACCGACCAGGACGACACCGGGACCTCGGGCAGCACGTAGCCGGGGTCCGGCTCCGGCTCCGGCTCGGGTTCCAGGACGGTGTACTCGGGGACGTAGTAGTCCGCGTACTCGGCGTCCTGGTCGACGTCGTAGAGCGGCGGGTACTGCTGTGCGGCGGACTGGCCGTAGTGCCCGTACTGGCTCTGGCCCGGGGCCGTGGCGTACTGCTGACCGGCGTACTGGCCGAACTCCTGCTGCCCGTAGGACTGCTGGCCGTGATCCTGCTGGGCGTAGTCCTGCTGCCCGTAGGTCTGCTGCCCGTACGCCTGTTGCCCGTAGGCCTGTTGCCCGGCCGTGGGCTGCTGCGGGATGTACACCTGCGGCTGCTCCTGGTGCGGCGGGTAGCCCCGGGGATCCGGCCGGCCGCTGTGCGGTGGAGTGCTCATGGGCGCGGCACCTCGAAGCCGAAGGCGTCGTCCGCGATCAGGCGCTTGAACTCGGCCAGCGCGAGCGGACTGCTCTGGATCCGCCAGTCGGCGCGCTTGGGGATGTTGAACCACAGGAAGCCGATGACGTCGTCGTCCTGCCTGACCCCGTCGAGCAGCGCACGCACGTCGGCCCGCCGCCGGTCACCCGGTTCCGCCGAGGTCTCGCTGATCAGCACCGGCTTGTCGGTGAACCCCTCGATCTGCCGGCGGGACGGCCCGTACAGCGTGTCGAAGGTGTGGGCACCGGTCGTCGTCCAGTAGCCGACGATGCCGACCCAGTCCACGTAGGCGTCACCGGGCCAGTACGGCTTCAGCTGCACGGACCGCACCGGATTGACGACGTTCGGGCTCCACACCCAGATGACGTTGGTGGCGCCGACCTCCTGGAAGACGTCGTGGATGTGCTTCCACGCCGCGACGAAGGTCTCCGGGGTGGTCTTCTTGGTGCCCCAGGGGTACCAGTGGCCGTTCATCTCGTGCCCGAAGCTGATCGCGACGGGCACGTCCGTCGTGCGCACGCTCTCCGCGTACTTCTTGATGTACGCGTCCTGCGAGCCGTCGGCGATCTTGTCCAGGCCGGGCTTGAACGGCTCCCACGACACGTACAGCATCCCGCCGTCGTCGAACACGTTGCGCGCGCCGGGCGCGTTGAAGCCGTCGCCCCACGCGGAGTACGAGCCGACCAGGTTCGGCTTCTTGCCCACGGTCCCGGCGAAGGCGTCCACGGGCTTCATCGAACTGGGCGCGCCGTCCACGGCGACCCCGAAGTACTCCTTGTCGGGGTGGAGCAGCCCGGTCACGTCGTACGGGGCCTTCGCGGCGGAGCTACCGGAGGAGTCGGCGGCCGGCGCGTGGGCGGCCTTGGCCGCGGGGTCGTCGTCACCGCCCAGCATCCCGCAGCCGGAGATCCCCGTCAGGGCCACCAGCGCGGCGCACAGCGGAAGAAGGGCCTTGCGGTTCATGCGAGTTCACCTGCCGAGTGGTGTTCCTTGGGCTGGATCAGCGCACGGGCGACCACCAGTGCGTAGAACAGCCCGGAGGACAGGACGAGGGCGAAGTCCGGCGGGTAGCCGGTGAACAGCCGGTACACGGCCGCGCCGACCCAGACCACGGCGGTGCCGCCGCTCCAGATCCACAGACCGAGCCAGAACCGGCGGGTCTTGTTCTTCTTGGCTCCCTTGGAGCCGGTCGGCTGCCAGCCCATCCGCTGCTTGCGCAGGATGTCCCAGATGGCGAAGACGTGCGCCCAGCCGTACATCATCCGCGCGGACCACGCCTCGAGCCGGTAGGGCGCCTTGTGCCACATCGGGAAGATGAGCGTCGTGTAGACGATGCTGGGCAGCACCCACACCAGGTGCTTGACCTGCAGCATCTCGGGGCTGCTCAGCAGGAGCACGATGGGGACGAGCGGCGCGATGAAGGTGAACAGCGCCGTGTGGATGTAGTAGAAGAAGCCGGACATGTAGCAGAGCCGGCTGGAGAACCTGATCGGCGCGTCCCAGAACTTCTTGCTGCCGAGCAGCGACATCGAGCCCGAGCACCAGCGGTACTGCTGGTTGAAGAAGGCCCCGGCGGCGTCCGGACACACGCCCGTGGACAGGGCCACCGGCACGTACTTGAGGTCCCAGCCGAGCCCGCGCAGGTCGAACCCGGTGTGCACGTCCTCGGAGTGCTCGATGAGGGTGGTGCCGCCGTTGGTCTCCAGGGCGGCCCGCCGGTAGATGGCGCAGGAGCCGACACAGATCGCGCCGTCACTGCCCTGCCGCGACACCTGCACGGAGCGGTAGAAGAGCTCCTGCACGGCCCCGGCCCCGCGCTCGATCCAGTTCTGCGAGTCGAGCACCCGGAAGTACTGCGGGGACTGCACGATCCCGATGCGCTCGTCCGCCTCCATGTAGGGCAGCAGCTCCTCCAGGAGGTCGGAGCGAGGGGTGAAGTCGGCGTCGAGGATGAGGATGTACTTGCCGTCCGACTGCCCGAAGCCGAAGTGCAGGTTGCCCGCCTTCTTGAACCAGCCGCGGTTCTCCCGGGTGCCGTAGCGGAACCCGAAGTCCCGGGCCATGGCCGCGAGTTCCGGGCTGGCTCCGTCGTCGAGGACGAAGGGGACGCAGCGGCCGGGGTAGCGGTCCGCCAGCTGGCGCACGTGCGTCCAGGTGTTGTGCAGCACCTCGATCGGCTCTCCGCACACCGGCAGGAAGACGTCGACGCTGGGATACACGGGCGGCCGCCAGCCCCGCACCAGTCGCTGGTGGTGGCCGAAGTCGAAGTCGCGCGTGAAGCCGTTCACCCGCAACGACACCAGGTAGTAGACGACGGTGAAGAACAGCGGTGGAGCGAAGATCCAGGTCAGCGGGCTGGCCTTGGCGAGGGCCACCTGGCTGACGGTCAGACAGCCGAAGCTGACCACCGACGCGAGGGTCAGCACCCACAGCCGCCGCTTCACGTACGAGTACTTCTCCGCGTGCGAGGGCGGTGCGGGCAGCAGCCCGAGCGCCGGCGCCTCCGCGGTCCCACGCCTGCCACCCCGATGACCGGAACGACGCCCCCCGGCGCCTGGACCTCCGGACATGCGGGCAGAGTCAATCGACGACATGTCCACCCCCCGGGCCCGGTCAGGCCCGTACTACCCCCACTGCGCCCGGCCACCCCATGTGATCCCTTGGCCAGACCCGCGGCAGCGTAACCGAGTTACCGGGGTTAATCCCGAACAAACGTGTTACCTGAGGGTTTCCTCTCACCTTGCGGAACTCGTACAACCTTCCGCCGAGTTGGGGTGTCGTCTCAGCAGCACCCGGCCCCGGGAAGCGTCCGCCTGTTGCGCGCCTCCAGGTTCCGCGCGGCGAGCAACTCATCGGCGGGATAACCGACTTCCTCCAGCGTCAGCCCGTGCGGACGCACCACGTGCACGGCGGAGTCCCGTACCCCGGCGGCCAGCACCTTCCCCGGCCAGTCACTCCCCCGGTGCCCGTCGCCCACGAACAGCAGCGCCCCGATGAGCGAGCGCACCATGTTGTGGCAGAACGCGTCGGCCCGCACGGTCGCCGTGATGATCCCGTCGTCGCCGCGGACCAGGCTCAGCTCCTGCAGCGTACGAATGGTCGTGGCGCCCTCCCGCCGCTTGCAGTAGGCGGCGAAGTCGTGCTCCCCGAGCAGCCGCCGCGCCGCCTCGTTCATGGCGTCGACGTCCAGCGGCCAGTCGTGCCACAGGACGTGCCCCCGCAGCAGCGGATCGACGCCCCCTGGATGATCCGTCACGCGATACGCGTACCGCCGCCACACCGCCGAGAACCGCGCGTTGAACCCGCTCGGCGCCTCGGCCGCCGACCAGATCCGCACGTCCTTCGAGAGCCGCCCGGCCAGCCGCTTGAGCAGCTTCTCCGCGTGCTCGGCCCACACGTCCACCGGCAGGTCCACGTGCGCCACCTGCCCCCGCGCGTGCACCCCCGAGTCGGTCCGCCCGGCCACGGTCAGCTCGTACGTCTCCGCGGACCGGGTCACGGTCCGCAGCGCGTCCTCGATCTCCCCCTGCACGGTCCGCCGCCCGCCGGCCTGCTTGGCCCACCCGGAGAAGTCCTTGCCGTCGTACGACAGATCGAGCCGCACCCGCACGAACCCGTCCGCTACCTCGTCACTCACGCTCTGCATCCTTCATTCGCATACCCGGGGGAAACGGAAAAGCGGGCCCGCCCCCACAGGGACGGACCCGCTCAACACTCGAGGCTGGAAGCCTCAGGCGTCCTTGGACTCCTCGGCGGCCTCGGCCGGCTTGGCGTCCTCGACGACCTCGGCGGCCGGAGCGGCAGCCTCGGCGTCCTTGGCGGCACGCTTGGTGGCGGCCTCGGCCTCACCGGTGGCCTGCTGCGCGACCGTCAGGGCCTCGACCAGCTCGATGACAGCCATGGGCGCGTTGTCGCCACGACGGTTACCGATCTTGGTGATACGGGTGTAACCACCCGGACGGTTCTCGTAGCGCGGGGCGATCTCGGTGAAGAGCGTGTGGACGACGCTCTTGTCCGTGATGACCGTGAGCACCTGACGGCGGTTGTGAAGGTCGCCCTTCTTCGCCTTGGTGACCAGACGCTCCGCGTACGGGCGCAGACGACGGGCCTTGGCCTCGGTCGTCGTGATCTTGCCGTGCTCGAAGAGGCTCTTCGCGAGGTTCGCGAGGAGCAGCTTCTCGTGCGCGGCGCTGCCGCCCAGACGGGCACCCTTGGTGGGCTTCGGCATGGTGTTTCTCCTAGGTGTCTGCCCCGGCCGTATCAGGTACCGGGGTCAGGGCCCCACAGACGGATGCCTGCGGGCAGTCACATCAGTACTGCTCGGTCTCCACGAAACCGGCGTCCGCGTCGTCGTCGGCGCCGAAGGCGTCGGCGGCGGCGGTCGGGTCGAAGCCGGGAGGCGAGTCCTTCAGGGCGAGGCCCATACCGGCCAGCTTCGCCTTGACCTCGTCGATCGACTTCGCACCGAAGTTGCGGATGTCGAGCAGGTCGGCCTCCGAGCGGGCCACGAGCTCACCCACGGAGTGGATGCCCTCGCGCTTGAGGCAGTTGTACGACCGAACGGTGAGCTCCAGCTCCTCGATCGGCAGCGCCAGATCGGCGGCGAGCGCGGCGTCCGTCGGGGACGGACCCATGTCGATGCCCTCGGCGTCGATGTTCAGCTCGCGGGCGAGACCGAACAGCTCGACCAGCGTCTTACCGGCGGACGCCATGGCGTCGCGCGGCCGCATGGCCTGCTTGGTCTCGACGTCGACGATCAGCTTGTCGAAGTCGGTGCGCTGCTCGACACGCGTGGCCTCGACCTTGTACGTGACCTTCAGAACCGGCGAGTAGATCGAGTCGACCGGGATGCGCCCGATCTCCTGACCGACCTGCTTGTTCTGGACGGCGGAGACGTAGCCGCGACCGCGCTCGACGGTCAGCTCCATCTCCAGCTTGCCCTTGCCGTTCAGCGTGGCGAGGACGAGGTCGGGGTTGTGCACCTCGACACCGGCCGGGGGCGCGATGTCGGCGGCGGTGACCAGACCCGGGCCCTGCTTGCGCAGGTACATCACGACCGGCTCGTCGTGCTCCGAGGAGACGACCAGCTGCTTGATGTTGAGGATCAGGTCGGTGACGTCTTCCTTGACGCCCGGCACGGTGGTGAACTCGTGCAGGACACCGTCGATACGGATGGACGTGACCGCCGCACCCGGGATCGAGGAGAGAAGGGTCCGGCGGAGGGAGTTGCCGAGGGTGTAACCGAAGCCCGGCTCCAGCGGCTCGATCACGAACCGGGACCGGAACTCGTCGACGACCTCTTCGGTCAACGAGGGACGCTGAGCAATCAGCATGAAATGCATCCTTCAGTCATGGGCACCCACTATTTGATGCCCGACTTGTACTGCAAGGGTACGGGCGGCACGGCCCGAAAGAGCCGTACCGCCCGAAATCCTCTGACCAAGCGGTCGTGCGTCAGACGCGACGACGCTTGGGCGGACGGCAGCCGTTGTGCGGCGTGGGCGTCACGTCCTGGATCGAGCCGACCTCAAGACCGGTCGCCTGGAGCGAACGGATGGCGGTCTCGCGACCGGAACCCGGGCCCTTGACGAAGACGTCGACCTTGCGCATGCCGTGCTCCTGCGCGCGACGGGCGGCCGACTCGGCAGCCATCTGCGCGGCGAACGGCGTGGACTTGCGGGAGCCCTTGAAGCCGACGTGGCCGGCGGAGGCCCACGAGATCACGTTGCCGGTCGGGTCCGTGATGGACACGATCGTGTTGTTGAACGTGCTCTTGATGTGCGCGTGGCCGTGAGCGACGTTCTTCTTTTCCTTGCGGCGCACCTTCTTGGCAGCGCCCTGACGACCCTTGGGGGGCATGTCGTTCTCCTACAGGGAGGTGGTCGGTCCTACAGCGAAGACCGCTGAAAAGCGTCCGCTGTGGACTACTTCTTGCCCGGCTTCTTCTTACCGGCGATGGCGCGACGCGGGCCCTTGCGGGTACGAGCGTTCGTGCTGGTGCGCTGACCGCGGACCGGCAGGCCGCGACGGTGACGCAGACCCTGGTAGCAGCCGATCTCGACCTTGCGGCGGATGTCGGCCTGAATCTCGCGACGGAGGTCACCCTCGGTCTGGAAGTTCTGGTCCACGTACTCGCGAAGCTTGACGAGGTCTTCCTCGCTCAGGTCGCGAACACGGATGTTGCGGTCCACACCGGTGGCGTCCAGCGTCTGCTGGGCGCGGGTACGACCGATACCGAACACGTACGTGAGGGCAACCTCGACGCGCTTGTCGCGCGGGAGGTCAACACCTTCAAGGCGTGCCATTCATGGCTCCTGTTGATACTCGGAGGTCTGCAGCAGAACCGCTCCCATCCGCCGTTCCCTCCGTCAAAGGAGAGTCGGTACGAACTGGGTCCTCGGCCTCCGACCGAGGGTGTCGCCACGGTGGAGGATTCCACCGCCGGCGGGTTCTGCGTATGTACTCAATGTGCTGCGTCGCGCGAACTCTGCGAACGAACTGCAGTTAACGGGTCTGCGTCAGCCCTGGCGCTGCTTGTGGCGCGGGTTGTCGCAGATCACCATGACCCGACCGTGACGGCGGATCACCCTGCACTTGTCGCAGATCTTCTTGACGCTCGGCTTGACCTTCATGGGTGAGGTTCTCCGGGTCAGTTGCCGGCGGCCCGCAGAAAGCGGAGCTCGGGCAAGATCTACTTGTACCGGTAGACGATCCGGCCACGCGTCAGGTCGTACGGAGACAACTCCACCACGACCCGGTCGTCAGGGAGGATGCGGATGTAGTGCATGCGCATCTTGCCGCTGATGTGTGCCAGGACCTGGTGGCCGTTCTGGAGCTCCACCTTGAACATGGCGTTCGGAAGAGACTCGACGACAGTGCCTTCGATCTCGATGGCACCTTGCTTCTTGGCCACGCTTCGCCCTTCGAATCGACTACCTTGATCGACTCTTGCTTGACATGCGGACATGCCAGTACACGAGAGCCGACGAGTCAGTCTACGTCAGTACCCCCAGAAAGACGAATCCAGGGATTCTGCCCTACCACAAAGATCACTAAGCACACCAACAGGGGCCTAACCCAGCGGGTCGGGGGCCGCCGTCACGCCCATCTCCGCCAGCTTCGCCTTGCCGCCGTCCGGCGCCGTCAGCACCAGCGGGCCCTCCTCGGTCAGCGCGACCGAGTGCTCCCAGTGCGAGGACCAGGTTCCGTCCGTCGTGATGACGGTCCAGTCGTCCTCCAGGACCTCGGTGCGCGGGGTGCCGAGGGAGACCATCGGCTCGATCGCGAGGCAGAAGCCGGGGACCAGCTTCGGGCCCTTGCCGCGGCGGCGCTCCACGTAGTTCAGCAGGTGCGGGTCCATGTGCATCTCGGTGCCGATGCCGTGGCCGCCGTAGTCCTCGACGATCCCGTACTTGCCGCCGCCGGGCTTGGGCTGGCGGCGGATGTACGTCTCGATGGCGCGGGAGATGTCCACCAGCCGGTTACCGGCCTTCATCGCGGCGATGCCCGCCCACATCGACTCCTCGGTCACCCGGGACAGCTCGATCAGCTCCGGGGAGTGACCGGAGCCGACGAACGCGGTGTACGCGGCGTCGCCGTGCCAGCCGTCGATGATCGCGCCGCAGTCGATCGAGATGATGTCGCCGTCCTCCAGGACGACCTTCTCGCTCGGGATGCCGTGGACCACGACCTCGTTCTTCGAGGTGCAGATCGTGGCGGGGAAACCGCCGTAACCGAGGAAGTTCGACTTCGCCCCGTGCTCGGCGATGACCTTGCGGGCGACCTCGTCCAGGTCCCGGGTGGTCGCGCCCGGCACGGCCGCCTCACGGGTCGCGGCGTGGATCGCCGCGACGACAAGCCCCGCCTCCCGCATCTTGCGAATCTGGTCGGGGGTCTTGATCTGCACCATGGGGGCCTGCGCTCTCCGTCATCCGGTACGAGGGTTTACGTACCCACCAACACTAAGGCCGCGGTCCCCCCGACGGGGAACCGCGGCCTCAGCCACGTACAGAAGAAGAGCGGGACTAGCGTCCCAGGGCCTCCATGGCCCGCGCCGTGACCTCCTCGACCTTGCCGAGGGCGGAGATCGTCACGACGAGCCCCTGCTCCCGGTAGTAGTCGATGATCGGCTCGGTCTGCGTGTGGTAGACCTCGAGCCGCTTGCGCACGGTCTCTTCCTTGTCGTCGTCGCGCTGGTACAGCTCGCCGCCGCAGACGTCACAGACGCCCTCGGACTTCGGCTGCTTGTACGCGACGTGGAAGACGTGCGCCGAGTCGTTACGGCAGATGCGGCGGCCGGCGATGCGCTTGACCACCTCGTCCTCGGGGACCTCCAGGTCCAGAACCGCGTCCAGCTTCACGTCGTCGGCCTTGAGGGCGACGTCCAGCGCCTCGGCCTGCGAGACGTTGCGGGGGAAGCCGTCGAGCAGAAAGCCGTTCACGGCGTCCTGCTGCTCCATGCGGTCCTTGGCCATCCCGATGGTGACCTCGTCCGGAACCAGCTGGCCCGCGTCCATGTAGGACTTCGCCTGCTTGCCGAGGTCCGTGCCCTGGCTGATGTTGGCACGGAAGAGGTCGCCCGTGGAGATGTGCGGGATCGACAGGTTCTGGGCAAGGAACGCGGCCTGCGTTCCCTTGCCGGCACCAGGCGGCCCGACGAGGACGATTCGCATCAGCGGAGGAACCCTTCGTAATTGCGCTGCTGGAGCTGGCTCTCGATCTGCTTCACCGTCTCCAGACCAACACCCACGATGATGAGGATGCTCGTACCGCCGAACGGGAAGTTCTGGTTTGCCCCGAAACCAACCAACGCCATCGTCGGTACGAGAGCGATCAGACCCAAGTACAGCGAACCCGGCCAGGTGATCCGGTTGAGCACGTACGAAAGGTACTCAGCGGTCGGTCGGCCAGCCCGGATGCCCGGGATGAAGCCACCATACTTCTTCATGTTGTCCGCGACTTCCTCGGGGTTGAACGAGATCGCCACGTAGAAGAACGCGAAGAAAACGATCAGGAGGAAGTACGTGACGATGTAAATCGGGTGATTTCCCTTGGTCAGGTGGTCGTCGATCCACACCTTCCACTGCGAGTCGCCGCCTGCGAACTGAGCGACGAGTGCGGGGATGTAGAGGAGGGACGACGCGAAGATGACAGGGATCACACCTGCCTGGTTCACCTTGAGCGGGATGTACGTAGACGTACCGCCGTAGGAACGGCGGCCGATCATGCGCTTCGCGTACTGGACCGGAATACGGCGCTGGGCCTGCTCGACGAAGACCACCAGGCCGACCATGACCAGGCCGACGAGGATGACGGTGCCGAACTCGATCCAGCCGTCGGCCAGCGAACCCTGCTGCTTGATGGCCCAGAGGGCGGACGGGAACGTGGCGGCGATCGAGATGAACATCAGGATCGACATGCCGTTGCCGATACCGCGGTCGGTGATCAGCTCGCCGAGCCACATCATCACGCAGGTACCGGCGGTCATCGTGATGACCATCGTGATGGTGATGAAGATCGACTGGTCGGGCACGATCTGGCTCGCGACGGGGCAGCCCTGGAAGAGGGCGCCGGTCCGGGCGGTGGCGACGAGGCCCGTGCCCTGGAGGATGGCGAGCGCGACGGTCAGGTAACGCGTGTACTGCGTGATCTTCGCCGTACCGGCCTGGCCCTCCTTCTTGAGGGCTTCGAGGCGCGGGATCACCACGGTGAGCAGCTGCAGAATGATGCTCGCGGTGATGTACGGCATGATGCCGAGCGCGAAGACCGTGATCTGCAGCAGCGCGCCACCGCTGAACATGTTGACGAGACCGAACAGGCCGGTGTTGGAGCTGGCCTGGTCCATGCATGTCTGGACATTGCCGTAATCCACGCCGGGAATCGGGATGTGCGCCCCGAGCCGGTAGATGACGACGATGCCGAGCGTGAAGAGCAGCTTCTTGCGCAGGTCGGGCGTCTTGAACGCCCGGGCGAACGCGGTGAGCACGGTGCCTCCTGCGACCCCCGCGCGCGTGCGTCAGAGGTGACGGTCTTGAGGATTCGACGAATGGGTAACGGTCAAAACCCGGGATTGGTGCCGGGGGCACACAACAGCCCGGAAATTAACAGCGGACGCCACCTTACCGGCGTACATGCCCCCCTAGGAACGACCAACCGGGGATACCCCATTTGTGGGGTATCCCCGGTCGGGATCGCTCACGTCATCGAGACGTCCGAGTGACTCAGACGAGCTCGGTGACCGTACCGCCCGCGGCGGTGATCTTCTCCTTGGCGGAGCCGGAGACGGCGTCGACCGTCACCTGCAGCGCCACGGTGATCTCGCCCTGGCCCAGGACCTTGACGAGGCTGTTCTTACGGACAGCACCCTTCTCCACCAGACCCTCGACGGTGACTTCGCCACCCTCGGGGTACAGCGAGGCGAGCTTGTCCAGGTTCACGACCTGGAACTCGACCTTGAAGGGGTTCTTGAAGCCCTTCAGCTTCGGGAGACGCATGTGGAGGGGCATCTGGCCACCCTCGAAGCGCTCCGGAACCTGGTAACGGGCCTTCGTGCCCTTGGTACCACGACCGGCCGTCTTACCCTTCGACGCCTCACCACGACCGACACGGGTCTTGGCGGTCTTGGCGCCGGGGGCCGGACGGAGGTTGTGGATCTTCAGCGGGTTGTTCTCCGCCATGATCAGACCTCCTCAACCGTCACGAGGTGGCGGACGGTGTGCACCATGCCGCGGAACTCGGGGCGGTCCTCCTTGACGACCTGCGTGTTGATGCCCTTGAGACCAAGGGAACGCAGGGTGTCACGGTGGTTCTGCTTGCTGCCGATGTACGACTTCACCTGCGTGATCTTGAGCTGCGCCATTACGCACCAGCCCCGGCACGCGCACGGAGCAGAGCCGCGGGGGCAACGTCCTCGAGGGGCAGACCACGGCGAGCCGCGATCTCCTCGGGGCGCTGCAGACCCTTCAGGGCCTCCACGGTCGCGTGCACGATGTTGATCGCGTTGTCGGAGCCCAGGGACTTCGACAGGATGTCGTGAACGCCGGCGCACTCGAGCACGGCGCGCACCGGACCACCGGCGATAACACCGGTACCCGGGGACGCGGGCTTGAGCAGCACGACGCCGGCAGCCTTCTCACCCTGAATCGGGTGCGGGATGGTGCCCTGGATACGGGGGACCTTGAAGAAGTGCTTCTTGGCCTCCTCAACACCCTTGGCGATGGCGGCCGGCACCTCCTTGGCCTTGCCGTAACCGACACCCACGGTGCCGTCACCGTCGCCCACTACGACGAGCGCAGTGAAGCTGAAGCGACGACCACCCTTCACAACCTTGGCGACGCGGTTGATCGCGACAACGCGCTCAACGTACGCGGTCTTCTCGGCGGCGGCGTTGCCACCGTCGCGACCCTTCCGGTCCCGCCGCTCGCCGCCACCGGCACCGCCACCGCGGCGCTGGGGTCCAGCCATTGGAATTACCTCTCTCTGTTTCCGCTAGCTACGGAACCGGCTCAGAACTTCAGGCCGGCTTCGCGGGCGGCGTCCGCCAGGGCGGCGATGCGCCCGGCGTACTGGTTACCACCACGGTCGAACACGACAGCCTCGACACCGGCGGCCTTGGCGCGCTCGGCGACCAGGGCGCCGACCGACTTGGCCTGGGCGGACTTGTCGCCCTCGCCACCGCGGATCGAAGCGTCCAGGGTCGAAGCGGACGCGAGGGTGTGACCCTTCACGTCGTCGATGACCTGGGCCACGATGTTGCGGTTCGAGCGCGTCACGACCAGGCGCGGACGCTCAGCCGTACCCGAGATGTGCTTACGGATACGAATGTGACGACGCTTGATGGCAGCACGCTTGTAAGCGTCGCCCTTAGCAATCTTCTGCCCGTATGCCATGGCTTACTTACCCGCCTTTCCGACCTTGCGGCGGATGACTTCGCCCTCGTACTTGACGCCCTTGGCCTTGTACGGGTCGGGCTTGCGCAGCTTGCGGATGTTGGCCGCAACCTCGCCGACCTTCTGCTTGTCGATGCCCTCGACCGAGAACTTGGTCGCCGATTCGACCTTGAACGAGATGCCCTCGGGCGCCTCGACCAGGATCGGGTGGCTGTAGCCGAGCGAGAACTCCAGGTTGGAGCCCTTCGCCAGAACGCGGTAACCGACACCGCTGATCTCGAGCTTCTTCACGTAACCCGTGGTCACGCCGGTGATCATGTTCGCCACCAGCGTGCGGGACAGGCCGTGCAGGGCCTTGTTCTGACGCTCGTCGTTCGGGCGGGTGACGTTCAGAACGCCGTCCTCACCCTTGGCGATCTCGATCGGCGCCACGACGGTGTGGGTCAGGGTTCCCTTGGAGCCCTTGACCGTGACCGTCTGGCCGTCGATGGTGACGTCCACGCCGGCGGGAACCGTGATGGGGAGCTTGCCAATACGCGACATAGCTGTTTCCTCCGTTCCCTTCCGCTACCAGACGTAGGCGAGGACTTCCCCACCCACGCCCTTCTTGCCTGCCTGCTGGCCGGTCAGGAGACCGTGCGACGTGGAGATGATCGCCACGCCCAGGCCACCGAGGACCTTCGGCAGGTTGGTGGACTTCGCGTAAACGCGCAGACCCGGCTTGGAGATGCGCTTGATGCCGGCGATCGAACGCTCACGGTTCGGGCCGAACTTCAGCTCGAGGACGAGGTTCTTGCCGACCTCGGCGTCCTCGACCTTCCAGCCGGTGATGAAACCCTCCTGCTGGAGGATCTCGGCGATGTGCGACTTGATCTTGCTGTGCGGCATAGCCACGGTGTCGTGGTACGCCGAGTTCGCGTTCCGCAGACGCGTAAGCATGTCTGCGATCGGATCAGTCATGGTCATGAATTGGCCTTCGGCCTCTCTCGCCGGGGTTTCCTGTATGCGCCATCCCTCTCCCCACACAGGGGCGGGACGGGTGCGGCGCGGGGACCTACGGCGTAGTAAGTCGGTCAGGGCGGCAGACGCCCAACCCTCCTAGCCTAAGCCATGAGAGCAGGGGCCTCTGCCGACCCTTTACTTACCGAGAGATCCAAATAGTCCCAACTAGGGGACTACCAGGAGCTCTTGGTCACGCCCGGCAGCTCGCCACGGTGAGCCATCTCACGAAGGCACACGCGGCAGAGGCCGAACTTGCGGTACACGGAGTGCGGGCGGCCGCAGCGCTGGCAGCGGGTGTACGCACGCACACCGAACTTGGGCTTACGAGCAGCCTTGGCAATAAGAGCCTTCTTCGCCATCTCGCTTACGCCTCCTTGAACGGGAAGCCGAGGTGACGAAGGAGGGCGCGGCCCTCGTCGTCGTTGGTCGCCGTGGTGACCACGGTGATGTCCATACCCCGGACGCGGTCGATCTTGTCCTGGTCGATCTCGTGGAACATGACCTGCTCGGTCAGACCGAAGGTGTAGTTGCCACGGCCGTCGAACTGCTTGGGGGACAGACCACGGAAGTCGCGGATGCGCGGAAGCGCGAGCGACAGGGTGCGGTCCAGGAACTCCCACATGCGGTCGCCACGGAGCGTGACGTGGGCACCGATCGGCTGGCCCTCACGCAGCTTGAACTGCGCGATGGACTTGCGGGCCTTGGTGATGGCCGGCTTCTGACCGGTGATCGTCGTCAGGTCACGGACGGCACCGTCCATGAGCTTCGAGTCACGGGCGGCGTCGCCGACACCCATGTTCACGACGATCTTCACGAGACCGGGGGTCTGCATGACGTTCTCGTACGAGAACTCTTCCTGCAGCTTGGCCGCGATCTCCTCGCGGTACTTCGTCTTGAGACGCGGAGTGGTGGTGGTCGTCATCAGATGTCCTCACCCGTCCGCTTGGCAACGCGGATCTTGTTGCCCTCGTCGTCGAAGCGGTAACCGACGCGCGTGACAACCTTGTTGCCGTCCTTCTCCACGACCAGCTGGACGTTGGAGACGTGGACGGGGGCCTCGGTGGTCACGATGCCGCCGGCCTGCGAGCCGCTGGCGGTCGGGCCGGCCTTCGTGTGCTTCTTGACCCGGTTGACACCCTCGACCAGGACGCGCTCCTCGCGCGGGTAAGCGGCAATGACCTTGCCCTGCTTGCCCTTGTCCTTACCGGTGATGACCTGGACCAGGTCGCCCTTCTTGATCTTCATGCTTACAGCACCTCCGGCGCGAGCGAGATGATCTTCATGAACTTCTTCTCGCGCAGCTCACGGCCCACCGGGCCGAAGATACGGGTGCCGCGAGGGTCGCCGTCGTTCTTCAGAATGACGGCGGCGTTCTCGTCGAAGCGGATGTACGAGCCGTCCGGACGGCGGCGCTCCTTGACGGTGCGAACGATGACCGCCTTGACGACGTCACCCTTCTTCACGTTGCCACCGGGGATCGCGTCCTTGACGGTGGCGACGATGACGTCACCGATGCCCGCGTAGCGGCGACCCGAACCACCGAGAACACGGATGGTGAGGATTTCCTTCGCACCCGTGTTGTCGGCGACCCGAAGTCGCGACTCCTGCTGGATCACGTCTATCTCCTGATCGTCTGCCGGTTCCCGGCAGGGGTTCTGGAACGAACCCCTGCCGAGCCTGGCGGAACTGTCCTGCGGAGTTTCCCGCAGGAATTACTTGGCCTGTCGCAGGCGAAGACCCGCGCCCCGGGAACGGGGCGAGGGGCAGCGGGGGCGGATGGCCCCCGCTTGATTACTTCGCCTTCTCCAGGATCTCGACGACGCGCCAGCGCTTCGTCGCGGACAGCGGCCGGGTCTCCATGAGGAGGACACGGTCGCCGACGCCCGCGGCGTTCTGCTCGTCGTGCGCCTTGAGCTTGTTCGTACGGCGGATGACCTTGCCGTACAGCGCGTGCTTGACGCGGTCCTCGACAGCGACGACGACGGTCTTGTCCATCTTGTCGCTGACGACAAGACCCTCACGGGTCTTGCGGAAGCCGCGGGCGGCAGTCTCTTCAGTCACAGTCTTCTCGCTCATCAGGCGCTCTCCACCGTCTCGATGCCCAGCTCGCGCTCACGCATGAGGGTGTAGATCCGCGCGATGTCCTTGCGGACGGCCTTGAGCCGGCCGTGGTTCTCGAGCTGACCGGTCGCCGCCTGGAAGCGGAGGTTGAACAGCTCTTCCTTGGCCTCGCGGAGCTTGTTGAGAAGCTCCTCGTTGCCCAGCTCGCGCAGCTCGGACGCCTTGGTCCCGGCCGACATCACGCCTCACCTGCTTCGCGCTTAACGATCTTGCACTTCATCGGCAGCTTGTGGGCCGCACGAGTCAGGGCTTCACGCGCGATCTTCTCGTTGGGGTACGACAGCTCGAACATCACGCGTCCGGGCTTGACGTTGGCGATCCACCACTCCGGCGAACCCTTACCGGAACCCATGCGGGTCTCGGCAGGCTTCTTGGTGAGGGGACGGTCCGGGTAGATGTTGATCCAGACCTTGCCGCCACGCTTGATGTGACGCGTCATGGCGATACGAGCGGCCTCGATCTGACGGTTCGTCACGTACGCCGGGGTGAGGGCCTGAATGCCGTACTCACCGAACGCAACCTGCGTGCCACCCTTGGACATACCGCTGCGCTTCGGGTGGTGCTGCTTGCGGTGCTTGACCCTACGGGGGATCAGCATTTCGGTCAGGCCTCCGTTCCGGTGCTCTCAGCCGGAGCAGCGGCGGGCGCCTCGGCCTTGGGGGCCTCGGCGGCCGGAGCCGACTGCTGCGGCTTGCGACCGCGACCGCCACGCTCGCCACCACGGCCACCACGGGCCGGGCGGTCGTTGCCGCCACGGGCCGGACGGTTGCCGGCGCGGGCTGCGGCGTTCTCGGCGCGAACCTCGGCGATGTTCTTGACGTCGCCCTTGTAGATCCAGACCTTCACGCCGATGCGGCCGAAGGTCGTCTTGGCCTCGAAGAAGCCGTAGTCCACGTTGGCGCGGAGCGTGTGCAGGGGCACGCGGCCCTCGCGGTAGAACTCCGAACGGGACATCTCGGCACCGCCGAGACGACCGCCACACTGGATCTTGATGCCCTTGGCGCCCGCCTTCATCGCCGACTGCATGCTCTTACGCATGGCGCGACGGAAGGAGACGCGGGAGGACAGCTGCTCCGCAACGGCCTGGGCCACGAGCTGAGCGTCGACCTCGGGGTTCTTGACCTCGAGGATGTTCAGCTGGACCTGCTTGCCCGTGAGCTTCTCGAGGTCACCGCGGATGCGGTCGGCCTCGGCGCCACGGCGGCCGATGACGATGCCGGGACGAGCGGTGTGGATGTCCACCCGCACGCGGTCACGGGTGCGCTCGATCTCAACCTTCGAGATGCCGGCGCGCTCCATGCCGGACGTCATCATCCGACGGATGGCGACGTCTTCCTTGACGTAGTCCTTGTACAGCTTGTCGGCGTACCAACGCGACTTGAAGTCGGTCGTGACACCGAGCCGGAACCCGTGCGGGTTTACCTTCTGGCCCATTACCGGGTTCCTTCCTTGCTGCTGACGACCACGGTGATGTGGCTGGTCCGCTTACGGATCCGGTAGGCACGGCCCTGAGCACGCGGACGGAACCGCTTCAGGGTCGGGCCCTCATCCACGTACGCCTCGCTGATGACCAGCGTGGAGGCGTCGGTGTGGTCGTAGTTGTGCGCGGCGTTGGCAATGGCGCTGTCCAGCACCTTGCCGACCGGCACGCTCGCGGCCTGCGGGGCGAAACGCAGGACCGCCTGAGCCTCCGTGGCATCCATGCCACGGATGAGGTCCACCACGCGGCGGGCCTTCATGGGCGTGACGCGGATGTACCGCGCCTGGGCCCTGGCTTCCATGGTTGTCCCTTCGGTGTTAGTCATAGTCGATTCCACCCCGCCTTAGCGGCGCTTCGACTTCCGGTCGTCCTTGACGTGACCCCGGAAGGTGCGCGTCGGCGAGAACTCGCCGAGCTTGTGGCCGACCATCGACTCGGTGACGAACACCGGGATGTGGGTCTTGCCGTTGTGCACCGCGATCGTGTGGCCCAGCATGCTGGGGATGATCATCGAGCGGCGGGACCAGGTCTTGATGACGTTCTTGGTACCGGCTTCGTTCTGAGCGTCCACCTTCTTTACGAGGTGGCCGTCAACGAAGGGTCCCTTCTTGAGACTGCGCGGCATCTAAACCCGCTCCTAGCGCTTCTTGTTCGACTTGCGGCGGCGGACGATGTACTTGTTGCTCGCCTTGTTGCGATCACGAGTACGACCCTCCTTCTTGCCCCACGGCGAGACCGGGTGACGACCACCGGAGGTCTTGCCTTCACCACCACCGTGCGGGTGGTCGACCGGGTTCATCACGACACCACGCACGGTCGGGCGGACGCCCTTCCAGCGCATGCGGCCGGCCTTGCCCCAGTTGATGTTCGACTGCTCGGCGTTGCCGACCTCGCCGACGGTGGCGCGGCAGCGCGCGTCGACCAGGCGGATCTCACCGGAAGGCATACGAAGGTGGGCCATCGTGCCCTCCTTCGCCAGCAGCTGCACGGAGGCACCCGCGGAGCGGGCGAACTTGGCGCCACCACCGGGACGGAGCTCGATCGCGTGGATCGTGGTACCGACCGGGATGTTGCGGAGCGCCAGGTTGTTGCCGGGCTTGATGTCGGCCGCCGGGCCGTTCTCGACCACGGCGCCCTGGGCGAGCCCACGCGGGGCCAGGATGTAGCGCTTCTCGCCGTCCGCGTAGTGCAGGAGCGCGATGCGCGCGGTGCGGTTGGGGTCGTACTCGATGTGAGCGACCTTGGCCGGCACGCCGTCCTTGTCGTGACGACGGAAGTCGATCACGCGGTAGGCGCGCTTGTGTCCGCCACCCTGGTGGCGAACGGTCACGCGACCGGAGTTGTTACGACCGCCCTTGCTGTGCAGGGGGCGGACCAGCGACTTCTCCGGCGTGGACCGCGTGACCTCGACGAAGTCGGCGACGGAGGAGCCACGGCGGCCCGGCGTCGTCGGCTTGTACTTGCGGATTCCCATTTCTCAGTCCTCGTCCGATATTCGGACCAGGGTCTCCGTTAGGAGGCCTGGCCGAAGATGTCGATACGGTCGCCCTCAGCAAGGGTCACGATCGCGCGCTTGGTGTCGGCACGCTTGCCGAACCCGGTGCGCGTGCGCTTGCGCTTGCCCTGACGGTTGATCGTGTTGACGCCGGTGACCTTGACCGAGAAGACCGTCTCGACGGCCTGCTTGATCTGGGTCTTGTTGGCGCCGGGGGCCACGATGAACGTGTACTTGCCCTCGTCGAGGAGCGCGTACGACTTCTCGGAGACGACCGGCTTGACGAGAACGTCGCGCGGGTCCGAGAAGGACTTGCTCAGCGGGGTGGGCTCAACGGCGATCTTGCCCTCGGTCGCGATGCGCTTCGCCTTGGCGACGCGCGCGGCCTTCGCGGCCTTCGCAGCCTTGGACGCGATGCTCTGGTGACGGATAGCCATCAGGCTTCGCTCCCTTCGGTGTCATTGGCCTTCGGGCCGGACACGAAGGACTCGAAAGCGGCCTGGGTGAAGACCACGTCGTCCGAGACGAGAACGTCGTACGTGTTCAGCTGGCCCGGCTCCAGAATGTGGATCTGGGGCAGGTTGCGGGCGGAGAGCCACGCGGCCTCGTCGGCGCGGTCGACGACCAGGAGCAGGTTCTTGCGCTCCGAGATCTTGCCGAACAGCGTCTTGGCGGCCTTCGTGGAGACCTCGCCCTCGACCACGCCGGTGACGACGTGGATGCGAGCGTTGCGGGCCCGGTCGGTGAGGGCGTGGCGCAGGGCCGCGGCCTTCATCTTCTTCGGGGTCCGCTGCGAGTAGTCACGCGGCTGCGGGCCGTGGACGACGCCACCGCCGGCGAACTGCGGCGCACGGGTCGAGCCCTGACGGGCGCGGCCGGTGCCCTTCTGGCGGTAAGGCTTCTTGCCACCACCGCGGACTTCGCCACGGCGCTTGGTCTTGTGCGTGCCCTGACGGGCAGCAGCCAGCTGCGCGACGACGACCTGGTGAAGCAGCGGAACGCTGATCTTCTCTACGTCGAAGATCTCCGCGGGGAGGTCGACGGTCCCGGTCTTGTCGCCTGCCGGCGAAAGGATGTCAATGGTGCTCATCGGTTCCTCAAACCCCCTTGGCCGCGGTACGGACCAGGACGAGGCCACCGTTCGGACCGGGAACTGCGCCCTTGATGAGGAGCAGACCCTTCTCCGCGTCAACGGCGTGAACGGTCAGGTTCTGGGTGGTCACACGCTCGTTACCCATGCGACCGGCCATGCGCATGCCCTTGAAGACACGGCCCGGGGTGGCGCAGCCACCGATGGAACCGGGCTTGCGGTGCACGCGGTGCGCACCGTGGGAAGCCTTGCCGCCATGGAAGTTGTGACGCTTCATGACACCGGCGAAGCCCTTGCCCTTGCTCTTGCCGGTCACGTCGACCTTCACGCCGGCCTCGAAGGTCTCGGCGGTGATCTCCTGGCCGAGGGTGTACTCGCTGGCACCAGCGGTACGGATCTCGACGAGGTGACGACGGGGGGTGACGTCGGCCTTGGCGAAGTGGCCCTTGAGGGGCTTGTTCACCTTGCGCGGGTCGATCTCGCCGAACGCGATCTGGACGGACTCGTAGCCGTCGGTGTCGTTCGTGCGGACCTGGGTCACGACGTTGGGGCCGGCCTTGACGACGGTGACCGGAACAACACGGTTGTTCTCGTCCCACACCTGCGTCATGCCGAGCTTCTCGCCCAGGATGCCCTTGATCTGCTTAGCCATCTCTCAGATCACCGGCCTTCAGAGCTTGATCTCGATGTCGACACCGGCCGGGAGGTCGAGTCGCATCAGGGAGTCAACGGTCTTGGGCGTCGGGTCGAGGATGTCGATCAGGCGCTTGTGCGTGCGCATCTCGAAGTGCTCGCGCGAGTCCTTGTACTTGTGCGGCGACTTGATGACGCAGTACACGTTCTTCTCGGTAGGCAGCGGCACCGGGCCCGCGACCGACGCACCAGTGCGAGTCACCGTCTCGACGATCTTCTTCGCCGAAGAGTCGATGACCTCGTGGTCGTAGGCCTTGAGCCGGATGCGGATCTTCTGTCCCGCCATGGCTACTTAGTAGTCCTGTCTCTCGAAACGCTCTGGCTCCTGGGGGCCCTGTTTCACACTTCCTCCGACCCACGCGGTCGGGCGTGTCGCAGTCTTGCTCACAGAAATATCCGTACGGATTTCCCTGCTAACAGGAACCGCGGCCCTGGGCCACATGGACTGGGGGAAGAAACCCACCAGGCGCCTGGTCTCGCCCCGCGCTGAGCTTCCCGAAAGATTCCCGTACGTCCGCCCCAGCGCTGCCGCAAGCGACAGATAGGGCGACGAGTACTGTGGGACTCGCTTCCGGTCCTCCCGGCGGGAGGCGCGCAGCATCGGCACTCAACCGAGCAACCCCGACAGTCTGCCATACGGGGCACGTCCGGGGCCAATCGAGCCGAAGAGAGTACCCCCTGAGTGACGAAGGTCAAACCAGGGGTGTCCGCGCCCCGCAGCCCCCGTCACCGCGCATTGGCCTGTACCAGCCCCTTGCTCCTGCTGCTCCTACGCCCCAAGCTCCCTTCATGGAGCTGGAGTTGCGGCATCTGAGGACGGTCCGGACGATCGCCGATGCGGGCAGCCTCACCCGGGCGGCGACCGTGCTGGGCCTCGCGCAGCCCGCGCTGAGCGCCCAGCTCAGGCGGATCGAGCGGGCCCTCGGCGGGGAACTGTTCGAGCGCGGTCGGCACGGTGTACGAGCCACGGCCCTCGGCGAGCTGGTCCTGGAGCGGGCCAGGATCGTGCTGCCGGCCGTGTCCGGGCTGCAACAGGAGGCGATCCGGTTCGCCGCGGCCCGGCCCGGCCGCGAGCGGCTCCGGCTCGGCGGCACGCACGGCCCGCTGCTCGGCGCCCTGGTGGACCGGCTGGCCGGAGCGCTGCCGGACACCGCGGTGACGACCCGCGCCTCCTGGTCCGAGGGCGAGCTGGCCGCGGACCTGGACCAGGGCCGCCTCGACTTCGCCCTGCTCGGCACCTGCGGCTCCGCCCCGCCGCCAGGACCCGCCCACCTGGAGTGGCGGGAGATCGCCCTCGACCCGGTCTGCGCGATGCTCCCGGACGGCCACCCGCTGGCCGGGGCCGCCGAGCCGGAGCTCACCGCGTTGGCCGACGAGGCGTGGGCCTGCGTGCCCGGCGACGGCTGCTTCGCGGACTGCTTCGGCGCGGCCTGCGCGCGGGCCGGCTTCACCCCGCGCCGGATGTACGAGACGGACACCGCGTCCTGCGTGCACCTGGTGCAGGTGGGGCGCGCAGTGGGGCTGTGCAGGGCCACGTTCCCGCCGACCCCGGGGATCACCGTCCGCCCGCTCGCCGGGGCCCCGCTGCTGTGGCGGCACCTGCTGGGGCTGCACCCCGCGGCCCAGCACCCCGACACCGCCGGGCTGGTCCTCGCCCAGGCCCGCGCCGCGCACGCGGACACCGTCCGCACGGCCGCCGCCGGAGCTTCCATAACGCCGGCCCCCGGGGTCGGCTGACCTCTTATGCGGCCCGATCCGGCCTCCTACGGTTTCGGCACCTCCCCACCGACAACCGAGGAGACGCCATGCTCCACAGACGCACCAGGGCCGTGTGTGCGGCCCTGACGACGTCCGCCGCGCTGTTCGTCGCGGGGCTCGGCAGTTCCGCGAGCGCCGACCCCGCCCCCTCCCCCGCCCCCACGGCCGCCGAGACCCTCGGCGCCGACCAGGCACCGCCCGCCCTGCTGAGCGCCCTGCAGCGGGACCTCGGCCTCGACCGTGCGCAGGCGCGGGAGCGGCTGGCCAACGAGGCGGCGGCGGGCGCCACCGCGGGCGCCCTGCGGCTCTCGCTCGGCCGGGACTTCGCGGGGGCCTGGGTGCGCGGCGCCGAGTCCGCCGTGCTGACCGTGGCGACGACCGACGCCGCCGACGTGCCGGGCATCGAGGCGGCGGGCGCCCGCGCCGCCGTCGTACGCCACCCGCTGGCCGCGCTCGACGCCGCGAAGGCCCGCCTCGACCGGGCCGCGGGCCACCGCGACACCACCGCCACCCCGGTCTGGTACGTCGACGTAGCCACCAACTCCCTTGTGGTGGAGGCGAGTCGGCGCGGTCCCGTGTCCGCGCTGCTGGAGTCCGCCGCGGTCGACGAGGGCCTGGTGCGGGTCGTCGCGTCGACGCAGCGGCCCCGGCCGCTGTACGACCTGCGGGGCGGGGACGCGTACTACATCGACAACTCCAGCCGCTGCTCCATCGGCTTCCCGGTGACCCGCGGCACCCAGCAGGGCTTCGCCACGGCCGGGCACTGCGGCCGGGCGGGCAGCAGCACCACCGGGTCCAACCGGGTCGCCCAGGGCACCTTCCAGGGCTCGATCTTCCCTGGGAACGACATGGCGTGGGTGGCCGCCAACTCCTCCTGGACCGCGACCCCGTACGTGAACGGGTCGAGCGCCCAGGTCGCCGGGTCCACGCAGGCGACGGTCGGCTCCTCCGTGTGCCGCTCGGGCTCCACCACCGGCTGGCACTGCGGCACGATCCAGCAGCTGAACACCAGCGTCACCTACCCCGAGGGCACGATCTCCGGAGTGACCCGCACCTCGGTCTGCGCCGAGCCGGGCGACTCCGGCGGCTCGTTCATCTCCGGCAGCCAGGCCCAGGGCGTCACCTCGGGCGGCTCCGGCAACTGCACCAGCGGCGGCACCACGTACTTCCAGCCGATCAACCCGCTGCTGCAGACCTACGGGCTGACGCTGAGGACCACGGGCGGCGGCGCCCCGGGCGAGCCCGGTGAGCCCGGCGGCACCTGGGCGTCCGGCACCGTCTACCAGCCGGGCGCCACCGTGACGTACGGCGGCGGCACGTACCGCTGCCTCCAGGGCCACCAGGCGCAGCCGGGCTGGGAGCCGCCGAACGTGCCCGCGCTGTGGCAGCGGGTGTGACCCCCGCCTGAGGGCAGGGCCCGGAGCGGCTGGTGACGACGGGGAAGCGTGTGTTTGGCTGTGACGGATCTTCCTGCGAGAGCCGTCAGAGGGGAACTGCACGTGAGTCAACCGGCCGGTCCGGGCCCGCACTTCGTCCCGCGGAAGCCCATCAATCCACGGTTCGAGGAGGACCTGGCGTTCCACTCCGTGAGCGGGCCCGACCGGTACGCGGACACGACCGGGCTGCCCGTCCGGTACGTCGCCGTGGCCGACGCGAAGGGCACCGTCACCGGGTACGTCTGGGCGAACGACGAGGACGGCGCGGCCGGCCAGATCGACCGCAGGGACGCCGGGAACCAGGCGGTGAGCCTGCGATCCCGCCTCGACGACGCCAAGGCCCGCGGCCTCGCCCCGGTCGCGGCGCTGCGCGAACTGGTCGCCGCGGCCGGACCGGGCCATCTGGTGGCCGGGCCGCTCGCCACCGCCCCGCACCTGCGCCTCCTGGACGACCTCGCGGACCGGCCCGCCCCGGAGCGCCGGTGGTCCGCGGCGCGCGGCGCCCTCGTCGGGCTCGCGCTCGGCGACGCCATGGGCCGACCGCTGTCCACCCTGCCCCTGGACCGGATCACGGCCACGTACGGCACCTGGTCGACGATGGAACTCCCGCTGTACGACGGGGAGTCGGTGCGCGTCTCCGACCAGACGCAGCTCGCCCTCGCCGTCGCCGAGGGGCTCGCCGAGGTCGCCGTCAGGGTGCCCCTGACGGAAGCGGAGGCCCGGCACAGCCTGACCACGCGCGGCGCGTTGCCCGCCCCGCCCTGGATCACCCCCGGGGCCGTCGCCGCCGCCCTGCGCACCCACCTGGTCCGCTGGCTGCGCGCCCCCGACAACGACCGGGCCCCCGGCCGCACCACCGTCGACGCCTGCACGGCGCTGGCCGGGGAGACGCCCTGGCAGGCGGCGTCCGCCCTGACCTCCAAGGGCTGCGCCGGCGTGGTCAGGGCCGCCGCCGTCGGGCTCGCCCCGTACCTGAGCGCCGAACAGCGGGCGGGCGTCGCCCAGTTGCAGTCCGCGCTCACCCACGGCCATCCGACCTCGCTGGCCGCGAGCGACCTCGCCGCGCACGCCGTCCACCTCCTGGCGCACGGCTGCCCGCCCGCCGACCTGCTGCCCCGCCTGCGCGCCCACGCGGCCGCGTCCCGCTGGACGTACCGCACGGACTGGCTCGGCGACCTGGCCGTACGGGCGGGCGCGGCGAGCCCCGCCGCCTTCGTCGCACCGGGCTGGGACGAGTGCCTGACGGCACTGGACACCGTGGCCACGGCGGTCGCCGCCAAGGACCCGGACCGCGACCCCGGATCCGCCGTCGGCACCGCCTGGACCGCCGACGAGGTCCTGGCCGGCGCCCTGTACGCCTTCCTGATCACCGACGCCCGCCCCCGCGACACCCTGCGCCGCGCAACCCACACCTCCGGCGCCTCGGCCGCGACGGCGGCCCTGGCAGGCGCCTTCGCGGGCGCCCACCGCGGCACGGCGAACTGGCCGCAGGAGTGGCAGGGGGCCGTGGAGTACCGGGAGCGGATCGAGAAGGTGGGGGCGGCCTGGGATCGGGCCTGAGGAGGGGCATGTCGCCCCGCGCAGGACTGCCCGGGCCGCATTCGACCTGGTCGATGGCCCCGAGGAGCCCCCGCCCCTTCCGGGTGAACGGAACATGTACGCGCATGGAACCCGTGCCGCTCGGTGACCCTCTAGCCAGGTGAACCACCTGAACAGAGGCGAGCGCCCCACCGACCGCTGCCTCCACAGCGGACGGAGTGAGCGCCACCGTGCGGAAGCGACCTGCGATACCGAGGCCCGAAAAGCCCGTTAAGAGACCAATCTCCGCGGGTCTCTCGCGTCGCGGCATGCTGCTCGGC
>NZ_JAMOLN010000083.1 GCF_024448165.1 Streptomyces longispororuber | reverse complement strand
CCAACATGCCTGCCAGCTCGGTACGTTCCGAGTCCGTGAAGTCGGCGAGCATGTCCGCTTCGTGGGCGAAGTGGGCGCCGATGATCTCCTCGGCGAGCGCGAGCCCCCGGTCGGTGAGCTGGATGTGTACGATCCTGCGGTCGTCCGGGTCCCGCACGCGCAGGGCGAGCCCGGCGGCCTCCAGCTTGTCGACCCGCTGCGTGATACCACCGCTGGTCAGCAGGTTGGCGTCGGCCAGTTCACTGACGGTGCGCCGATAGGGGGTGCCGGCCCGGCGCAGTGCGGCCAGCACGCCGAAGGCGGGAACAGTGAGGCCGTAGGTCTCGAAGAACGCGTTCAGCTGGGCCTGATACTGGTTGAAACTGCGGTGCAGCCGACCGAACACCCCCAACGCGGTGGCATCCACCTCGGGGAACTCGCGTTGCCACTGCTCCAGCATGGCGGCCACGGCGTCCTGGTGCCCCGCCCGGAGTTCACTCATCACTCCCTCATCCCGCCCCGCCCGAGAGATGGGCCGAGCCGCGAACGCGCATTCTACGGCGGACCGGCACGGCCGGCGGGCAGGGGGACCGTGGGCACCACCCACCTCCGCGAGCCAGTTCTGCGCACCCGCAGGCCGCAGCCCGAGACACAGGCCCCGCTTCAACAACTGCCGGTCATCCCGCCGGTCACCACGATGGCCTCCCCGATCGCGTAGCCGGAATCGGATTCCGATGCGAGGCACACGTATGCCCGGACGAGCTCCCCCGGCTGGGTCGCGCGACCCATCGGGTCCGCCGCGTCGAGGTTCACCTTCAGACGGCCGTCGGGAAACCGTTGGCCGGCGAGATCGAGAACGGTCCAGGCCGGGCCGGGCTCCCGCTCGACGACGGCAACAGTCAGCCCGCCCCGCACCACCCCGTGGGCGACGCGACCCCCGACCGGACCGGACCCGCATCAATCACGAAGGCGTCACACGTGTGAGCAGATACATCAGCTCTCCCTGGCCGCGCGGCCCATACGCAGAGCCGAGATGAGGAAGAAGATGCCGCCCGGGACCGCATAGCCGACCGCACTGGTCAGCGCGGGATCATCCGCGCCGGCCGACGCGACGAACGACGCCCCGGCCAGAATCGAAATGGCACCACTGACGATCATCGGCCACTGACCGCCCAGCCTGCGGCGGGGCACCGCCACGATCAGCTGGACCAGTCCGGACACGATCGCCCAGGCACCCCATACACGCAGCACCGCCGGAATGCCGGACGCGCAGGCGACACCCACACCGACCGCCGCGATCAGGCTGACCGCCATGTTCACGTACAACAGGGTCGGCGACCCGTCGCCGCGCGACGACCTCGCATCGACAACCGCCGCCCCCACGTCGAACAGCGGGTACAGCACCAGCAGCACGGCCGCGACCGGGCTGATCTCCTTGGTCATCGTGAACATCACGAGGGCCCAGACAATGGCGAACGCGAACCGGACGAAGTACAGCCGCCGCAGAGCGGAGGCCGTCCCCGTGACAACAGACGGAGCAGCAGTGACGCTCACGATGATCCCTTTCAGTGGACCCAGAGAGAGGAGAGCAGTTCAAAGATTCCGGCGGCCGGACGACAACCCGATGTCGCCGGAAAAGGCCGGCGCTCGGACGCCACGACCGCAAGAATGAACGTTCTGCCCCTCAAGGCTGGCAAGAAGGCCATCGCTTGTCAAGACCGAACGTTCTACCCGCTAGAATGACCGCATGGTGCGCAGCGAAACCAAAGGCCGGCCGTCCGAAGCCCGCTCCCGGCTCCTCACAACGGCCAGCCGGGTGTTCTACGCGGAGGGGATCCACTCCGTCGGCGTGGACCGCATCGTCGCGGAAGCACACGTCACGAGGGCCACCTTCTATCGCCATTTCCCCAGCAAGGAATCCCTCGTCGTCGCCTACCTGAACGAGGTCGACCGCGCCATGCGCGGCCAGGTCGACGCCGCCGTCGACGCCGGCCTTCCGGCCGCCGACACCATGCGGAAGATCAGCGAGGCCATCGCCCAAGGCATCCGGTCACCCGGCTTTCGCGGGTGTGCGTTCCTCAACGCCGTCGCCGAGTTCCCCGACCCCGATCACCCGGTACACCTGGCCGTTCTCGCCCATCGTCAATGGTTCCTCGACACCGTCACCGGCCTCCTGGCCAAGATCCGGGAGCCTTCCGCCGAACCCGCCGCCCGTCACTTCGTGATGATGCGCGATGGCGCGATGGCTGCCGGCTGCCTCTTCGATCCGGACATGGTGTGCGAGACCTTCCTCCTGGGAGTGGAAGGTCTCCTCGACCAAGTCAGCCGAGGGCTGTTGACGTCCGAGTGAGGAATGGCATCAGGCGGGGCGGCCTCCGCCGGCCATAGAGGTTGCGGCACAGGCACGGCCTCCGCATGTCGCCGGTCCGTCCGGTCCGTCCGGTCTGCAAGGTACCGCCGGGACAGCGAACGAACCTGGTCCTGCTCACCCCTGGCGGACAAGACACCCTCAGTCAGGGCCGCCACAAGGGTGCTCCCGCTCCGCCTGGCACCGGCAGCCCATGCGGCGTAGGTCTTCTGCTCGGCGTTGAGTCTGTGCGCAGGGTGGCAGCAGGGCCGTGTGTCCCTGCGCAGATGGTTTGATCTGCACCCGTGTCAGTGACGGCTGGCAGTGACCGCTCTCTTTCCTCAACTGGCCCCGCTCGCACGAACGGCGACCCGGTTGCACCCCGTTCCCGCATCCCCGTCCCTGCGTCACAGCTCGGTCGGCGGCCCGCTGCTGTGGCCCGCCGATGAGCCCTGGCCACACTGCGACGGACCGCACGAGTGGTACGGAACGGACCCGCTCATGCCGCTGGCGGACTTGAAAGTGCTACGCCGGATCCGTGCCGCCGCGCAGGGCCGGGACTTCACCTCGCAGGAAAGGGAGACCCTCGCCCGCATCAAGCCCCCACGGACCTGTCCCAGACCAAAACCGAGCCTGCGACCGTATGACGGGTCGATAGCGCTGCTGCCGCTGGCGCAGCTCTACACACGGGACATCCCCGACCTGCGCGCGCCCGCCGGCACGGACCTGCTCCAGGTGCTGTGGTGTCCTTTCGACCACCCGCCGAAGAGCTACATGCCCAAGACCGTCCTGTTCTGGCGGTCCGCAGCCGAGGTCACCGACATCCTCACCGGACCCCCTGAGCCGCCAGCGGTGCAGTACCAGGGCTACCTGCCCGAGCCGTGCCTGCTCCTCCCCGAGCAGATCACCGAGTACCCCCACCTCTCGGAGCTGAGCCCGGACATCCTGAGCATGCTCAAGGACTGGGGCAGCTGGGAGAACGCCGGCAACGTAGTGGACAGCCGCTACGCGTCGTACCCGGCGCAGTTCTACGGGATCAACCTCTCCGTGGCGCCGGGGTGGAGAGTTGGCGGCTGGGCTTCCTGGGTCCTGACCGACCCGATCAGCCCGCCGCCATCCAGATCGGCCGCGGCTACAAACAACAGCTCTACATCCGCCCAGCCTCACCCGAGCATCCCCACACCGAGCTGATGCAGTAGACGCCCCACCAACAGCCCCTCGCACCTGGTCTGGATCTGCAGCACGATCGTGGGCCATGTTGACCTGCCCCACCACGTGAGCCCGTCACGTGATCCTGATGCGGCCTCCTTGAGGCGCCTCCAGCAGACGAGGCTGCAGCCCAACAAGCCCAAGGCGTCGTGGTGTTCGAGGCGTCGTTCCCCTCGGACGGCGAGGCGTTTGAACCGGTCGACCGGTGACGGACCAGTCGCAGCTCTCCCTTCCGTCGCGGACGTGAGAGCCGTCCACTCGCGCGGGCCTCGAGCCAGGAAGCGATGTGCTGGACAGTCATCTCAAAGACCGCACTCCCGTCCGTCAGTTACGACCGGACGTCTCCACCGGGCGGCATACAGAGTCCGTCGCAGTCCTGAGCGCCTGGCGGTGAAGCGTGTCCAGCTGTTCCCGCACCGCCCCTGACCCGGCGGCCAGCGCAAGCTGCACCGTGCATGCGACGGGCTTGTCACGCAACTCCTCTGTGCTCTTCAGCTCTTGGATCAGATCCGTGGTCAGCCGGTCGAGCTGTTCGCGAATCTGGCCGAGGTCAGGGCGCGTCGTGGGCGCCTCTTCCGGGTGGGCGGTCCAGCGAGCGAACAGCCCCTTCTGCACCACCTTGCTCGCGGTGATCTGATCCCGGAAGAACGCCACTGCCGCCTCCGGGTCCACCCCGGCACCGGAGGCCTTCTCCCGGACTTGCGCCAGCACCTGCTCCTCGCGGGCAGGATCATCGATGGGCGAGTCGGTACCGAACTTGGACTCTGCCACGTGGTCACTCACGCGCAGGCGTTCGATGACAAGGTCCGTCAGAGCGCCGAGCCTGCCGAGCGGCTTGACCGTCCCGACGGTACTGCTCGAGAGCTCGGTGCCCGTACGGGCATCCGTGGCCATGGCCTGAGGAACGGCCAGCGCTGTTGCGGCTACCAACAACGCAGTGGCCGTAACACCACGAGTCACATCATTTCGCAGGTTCAATTCTCTACCTCGAATTCACTATTCAAGAAGGGTAATTCGCTGGGTTCAGGGCTGGACCGGCAGCGGGATGGCACGGAAGACGTTGTCCGGATCGAAGCGGCGCTTCAACTTGAGTAGCCGCTCGGTGTTCGGACCGTAGGCGTGTGCGATCTGTTCGACCTCGTCTGCTCCGAGCAGGTTGGGGTAGCCGCCTGGCAGGGCCTCGGACTCGAGGGCAGTGGTCAGGTTGCCGGCCCAGGCGCGATGCTCGGCCGCCCGGGTGTCGCCGGGTTCCCAGAGGGCGATGATCTCGATCATCAGGTGGGGGTCTCGGTTGCCGAACGCCGTGTCCGTCACGGGGACACGGGCCGCGGCTCCGTGCAGGCTGTGCACGGATACGGCCGAGTGGGGCGAGGTCAGGGTGGAGCCTGCAAGGCTCAGCACGTCACGCACTCCCTGAGTGAGGGACCGTACCGATCGAGGTCGGATCTCGACGTGCCGACCGAAGGGGAACTGTGCGTCGATGGCCGCGAGCATCCGGGGCATCGTGGTGGGGGCGATCTGAGAGACGAGAGGCGTGCCGAGGGTGTCGAGCCGCGCCAGCGCGCGTTCTCCCTCCTCGGTGTCGTCGCCGCTCCAGGTGGGCGAGAGGAACACCACGGGCTTGCCGTCGGGGCCGGGCAGGACCCCGGACTGCACGGTCAGCGCGTCGGGTCCCTCGCGCAGGACGTCCGACAGCGCGGCCAGGACTGTTTCGACCTGGTCCCACGCATACATCACCATGCCGGACAGGAGTGTGGGCACTCGGTGCAGGCGCACCCGCATCGACGTGACGAGGCCGAAGTTCCCGCCGCCGCCGCGCAGGGCCCAGAACAGGTCCGGCTCCCGTTCAGCGTCGGCAGTGACGACGGAGCCGTCGGCGAGCACCACGTCCGCGGACAACAGGTTGTCCAGAGCGAGGCCGAAGCGACCGCTGAGGGGTCCGTAACCGCCGCCGAGCGTCAGCCCCGCCATGCCCACGGAACCGGCGGAGCCGGTCGCCGCCGTCAGGCCGAAGGGGTCGGCAGCGGCAACGAGATCGGCGGCCGTGGCCCCTCCTGACACCTCGGCGACCCCGGCCACGGGATCCACCGTCACCCGGCGCATCCCGGTGAGGTCAATGGTCAGCCCGCCGTCGCTCAGTGACCTTCCCGCCCAGTCGTGGCCACCGCCGCGGACTGCCAGCGGCACCCCGTACTCCTGCGCGGCCAGCACAGCGGCCCGGACCTCAGCCGGGTCGACGCATCGGATGAGGGCGCCGGGACGAGTGGACACGGCGCCGTTCCAGATTCTTCGGCCGAAGTCGTAGTCCGGCCCGGCGGTTACCACCCGGCCCGCGTGGACGGTCCGTCGCAGGGTGTCGGTGAGGCGGGTGAGTTGTTGGTGTGCCGTAGCGGACATGGCACCTCTCTCGTACAGATCTCGACAATGACTCATTGCTGACGAACCTTCACCAGCCGCTCGGACACCGACCCGCAGGGGCGGTCTCTACGTGGCGCCTTCACCGGGTGCTGCGGGCAGCGTCCTCGATGACCTGCGTGACCGCGCCGGGACGGCTGACCATCACCGCGTGGGAGGCGTTGACCTCCTCGATGTGCGCACCGGCCCGCTTCGACATGAAGCGCTGGACGTGGGGAGCGATGGCGTGATCCTGACCGGTGATCAGACTCCAGGAAGGAATGGAGCGGAACGCCTCCTGGACGCTGGCGTCGGAGACCGCCTTGGTGTTGGCCGGCCGCCGAACCGCCGCCAGATCCGCGGCGGTCGTCTCGTCCACGTCGCCGGCGAAGGCGTCACGGAAGTGGTCGGGATCGATGGAAACGTCCGTACCGTCCGGAACAGCCGTCGAGACCAGCGGGATGGACGGCGAGGTCTTGGCAGCCAGGTAGCCCACGGTCTCACCCCTTGCGGGGATGAAGCCGGCGACGTAGACCAGAGCCCTGACATCGGGGTCCGAAGCGGCGGAGTTGGTGATCACTGCGCCGCCGTAGGAATGGCCGACCAGCACCACCGGGCCGTCGATCGTGGACAGGTAGCTGGAGACGTAGGCCGTGTCGCTGGTGAGACCCTGCAGAGGATTGGCGATGGCACGCACGGGATAGCCGTCCTTGCGCAGTCGCTCCATCACCGGCGACCAGCTGGAGGAGTCCGCCCACGCGCCGTGGACGAGGACGACGGTCGGCTTCGGGGAACTGGACACGGAGGAAGAGGCTTCACCGGTCGCCGTCGCCACGCCTGGAACAGCGGCGGCACCGAGCAGCGCGAGCGCTCCGGCAGCAAGTGCGACGCGACGGGGGATGCGAATTGGCATGAGGTGGCCTTTCGGTTCGTCTGTGGCTTCGAGGCACAGGAGCTGAGCTCCGTCGCCTCGCGCGGCAGCTCGCTCGGGGCGGACACATGTGCGGCGGTGGGAGCTGCCGCACTCTCCCGGCCGTGTCCCGCACAGCGGCTGCAACGTTCGCGCGACAGGGACCGTGACGCCCTGCAGGACGCCGAAGGAGAACGTTCGGTATCGCCATTAGATATGCGCGACGAGCCCCAAGTCAAGACCGAACGTTCTACCCCCAGATTTGCTAGTGTGGCCCGATGAGCCCAAGCCCAGAAGGCGGCAGCACCTCCGAAGCGCGAGCACGGCTGCTCAGCACAGCAGCCAGAATCTTCTACGCAGAAGGAATCCACTCCGTCGGCATCGACCGGATCACCGCGGAAGCGAAGGTGACCCGAGCGACCCTGTACCGACACTTCGCGGGCAAGGAAGACCTCGTCCTCGCCTACCTCGACGAAGCCGACCAGGGAATCCGAGAACAGGTCGCCACCGCCCTGGCGAGCAGCGAGACAGCCTCCGGCAAAGTCCAGGCCGTCGCCGAATCCATCACCCACGGCATCCTGTCCCCCGGTTTCCGCGGCTGCGCCTTCCTCAACGCAGCAGCCGAATACCCCGACCCCGCCCACCCGGTCCACCAGTTCGTCCTGGCTCACCGCCAATGGTTCCTGAACACCATCACGGAGCTGCTGGAGCAGACCACCGACGAGCCGGCCACCCGGCCGGCCCGGCACTTTGTCATGCTCAGAGACGGCGCCATGGCCGCCGGCTGCCTCTTCAACCCCGAACTGGTGTCGAAAACCTTCCTGCGTGGCGTCACAGGGCTCCTCACACGCATCGGCACGGCAATCGCGCCTGACGCGCCTGCCAACACCAGCAACGCCGCAGACGGGACACGCTGAGCCCTCCCCTTCTCGGACAAGCCCCCGTGGAAAGCGTGTGCCCCTGGAGACAGCCCCTTACCGGCACGGGCAGTTCGGCATCGACAACCTCAGAGGGCGACGCCCAACGGACTTGTTCCCTTGTGAGGCTTCCGCCGTCCGAGGCGGTCTCGCTCAACAGTTGGCACACCACCGCCGATCCATCGGCCGTCGGTCGCAGCACCCGGGTGCCGTCGACGAGATAGCCGCTCAGCTCGTGGACCACACGCTCGGCAGTGACCGTCGTCGTCTCGCCGTGCTATTGCCATCTGTCACCGACGAGGCCGACCCGAACAGAAGGGCAGACGACTCCTGACTGGTCAGTGATCGGCTCTGTCACGACCTACGACCGGGGCGGCATCACTCCATCGACGCCTGAATGCGGTCGAGTGTCCGGCGCCCCATTCTGCTCATCGTCGGATTGCTCTCGACGTAGTACCAGACGACACCCATCGCCTGTTGGAACGCCCATGCCTTGCCGCGCTCCCACTCCAGGTCGTCACAGCCCAGTGTCCACCGGAACACGTCCCGCGGGCCTGACTCCAACAGGTGCCAGACGCTGACCAGGTCCAGCGCGGGATCGGCCGGGCCGAAGCTTCCGGTGTCGAGTACGCCGCTGAGCCGGTCGCCCGCGACCAGTACGTTGCCGGGAATCAGGTCACCGTGGCTCATCACGTCGGCACTCGTGCGCGGCAACTCCCGGAAGTGGCCCCACGCTTGGCGCAGCCGGGGCACGTCGAGCAGTCTCTCGCTCTGCTCGAAGCACTCCGCCATCCAGTCGTCGTGGTGAGCGAGAACGCCACCACGGCCTTGACCGCTGAAACGCCGCCCGCGCGTCTCGGCTCTCCGCAGAGCTGCGATGAAGGCCGCAAGGTCCTCGGCGAAGGCGTCCGATCCACTCGGGTCGGCGTCGAAGGCGACCGTTCCCGGCACCCATGTCTGGACCGACCACGGCATGGGGAAACCCGCCCCTGGCTTTCCCAAGGCGACGGGTTCCGGGGCGGGAAACCGAGACACCTGTGCCAGTTCCGCGCTCGCCTCGGCCTCCTGTTCCAGAACCGCCAGCGTCTCGCCAGGATCGGCCAGACGCAGCGGGAAACGCGCGGAAAGGCCGTTCCCGATGCGGAAGATGGCGTTGACCGTCCCGGTCGACGACACGAGCCGGATAGCCTTGCCCCGCCACTGGGGGAACTGTTCCTGGATCAAGGTCGCAACGACTTCGGTGGTCACGTCCACTTGGTCATCGTGCATGGTCAAATCTCGCAGGCCCTCCACTGGCCCGGTCCGACAGTCCGGGCCTAGGCTCGATCGACTGAGACGACAACCAGTATTCAGACGCCAGGGTCCAGATCAACCGAGATACGCGGCGGGCTTGGAGCACTGGCAGGTGGTCGTGCCGGCAGTGGACGATCAGGATCGCCCTCGCGTACGCCGATCGCCCGGGTCGCCGCCGCCAGGGCGGTGACCCGGGACCATCAGGCAGGTCGTCGTGGAGGGGTGGGGGAGGCCGCACCACAGGCCGTCACCGTTTCGCCCTCCCCTTTGTGACAGGCCTGATCAGGTGCGGGTCCAGCGCTGGTTGCTGCCGTTCGAGCAGGAGTAGAGCTGGATCTGGGTGCCGTTGGCGGTGCCCGCCCCGACAGCGTCGAGGCAGAGGCCCGACTGGACACCGGCGATGGATCCGTCGGAGTTGAGGCGCCACTTCTGGTTGTCGGCGCCCCAGCAGCTGTAGATCTGGACCTTGGCGCCGCTGCCGGTGCCGGCGGCGTCCAGGCACTTGTTGCCGTAGACCTTGAGTTCACCGGCGTCGGTGTACGTCCACTGCTGATTGGTGCCGCTGGAGCAGTCCCACAGCTGAACCTGAGTGCCGTCGGTGGTACTGGAGTTGGGCACGTCCAGGCAGCGGCCGGAACCGACGCCCTTGATCGTTCCGCCGCCGCCCGTGGGCGGCGTGGTGGTGCCGCCGTTGAGCGCGTTGAGGACGGCGGTGTAGGCGGCCTTCTTGCTGCCGTCATTGTTGAACAGCAGCGGCGTGTCGCCCGATCGCCAGGAGTCGGAGTCCCGCACGCCCCAGACGGTGATGCCGAGGCAGCGCGAGACGGCCAGGCAGTCGTTGGTCACGTTGGCGTAGGTCGTGGCCGAGGCGCCCTGGATGTCGAGTTCGGTGACGGCCACGTCGACGCCGAGGGCGGCGAAACTCTGCAGGGTGGTGCGGAAGTTGCTGTTGTAGGGGCTGCCGCTGTTGAAGTGCGACTGGAACCCGACGCAGTCGATCGGCACGCCGCGCTGCTTGAAGTCCTTGACCATGGAGTACACGGCCTGGGTCTTGGCCCAGGTCCAGTCCTCGATGTTGTAGTCGTTGTAACAGAGTTTGGCGGCCGGATCGGCGGCGCGCGCGGTGCGGAAGGCGACCTCGATCCAGTCGTTGCCGGTGCGCTGCAGGTTGGAGTCGCGGCGGGAACCCGAACTGCCGTCGGCGAAGGCCTCGTTCACGACGTCCCACTGGGCGATCTTGCCCTTGTAGTGGCCCATCACGCCGTTGATGTGGTCGATCATCGCCTGGCGCAGGGTGCTGCCGCTGAGGCTCTGCATCCAGCTGGGCTGCTGGGAGTGCCAGGCCAGGGTGTGGCCGCGCACCTGCTTGCCGTTCTGCACCGCCCAGTTGTAGACGCGGTCGCCGGCGGTGAAGCTGAACTGGCCGCGCTGCGGTTCGGTGGCGTCGATCTTCATCTCGTTCTCGGCCGTCACCGAGTTGAACTCACGGCCCGCGATCGTCGTGTACGCCGAGTCGCCCAGCTTGCCCGAGGCGATGGCGGTACCGAAGTAGCGGCCGCTCTGCGCCGCCGCGGCGCCGAGCGTGCTCTCGGCGGCGTGTGCGGACGGTGGCGCGGCCAGCGCGAGGACGGCACCGAGGACGCCCGCGATCAGCAGGGGCAGCAGGCTGCGGATCTGCCGGTGAGCAAGGGGTCTGGGAGGGGCGTGCAAGCCCATGGCTGTGCCTCCAAGGTAGATGTCACGTACGGACTGACGTGCGGGGAATGCCTCACCCGGTCCCGCGCGGCAGACGGGCGCGTGTCGTGCAGCTGTGCGTGGTCCTGCCATGCAGCACAGGTTGCCCAGGGCCGAGGCGGTTCGACATTCCGAACCATGGCCGGTTCTTCAGACAGGGATGATTGAGGAGTTGGCGGTGAACCGTCAATACTCCCTGCAGAAATTTCCGGTACACAACCGAAACTTTCAGGGTCGGATCGGATCTGACGAGCACACTCCCCGCCCCGACCTCGCAGGACACCAGTGGGCCAGGTCGGACCAGGGCAAGGGTGGGTGCACGGATGACATATTCCTCAACTCGCCTCCCCACAGACCCTCTTGGATCGACCGCGGTTTACGGACAGCTCTGTGACAGACCTTGACCAAAGAGCCTCTCGTTCCTAGCTTGTGGCGTCACAGGATCCGAGAACTTTCCGAAAAGTCTTCGAAAACAACCTGGTTCGGCCACTCCTCCGTTCCTCTCGCCCCCACCCCCAAGGAGGCCCCTGATGTGGTGTCGCAACCCGTCCCCGGCCCGTCCAAGACGCCTGCTCAGACGCATCCTCACCGTCCTGTCGCCCCTGTTGCTCGTGGCCGCCTTCCTCGGCGCCCAGCCCGCCGAAGCGGCGACCGTGGACACCAACGCCTCGTACGTGCTGGTCAACCGGAACAGCGGCAAGGCCCTGGACGTCTACAACAGGGCGACCACCGATGGCGCCCGCATCACCCAGTGGTCCAGGAACGACCAGGACCAGCAGCAGTGGCAGTTCGTCCCTACCGGCGACGGCTACTACCGCATCAAATCCCGTCTTTCCGGCAAGGTGCTGGACGTCTACAACTGGTCCACCGCGAACGGCGGCTCGATCGTCCAGTGGACCGACCTGAACGCCACCAACCAGCAGTGGCGGCTGGCCGACAGCTCAGACGGCTACGTGCGGCTGATCTCGCGCCACAGCAACAAGGCCCTCGAAGTACAAGGCGCCTCCACCGCCGACAGCGCCAACGTCGTCCAGTACGACGACTGGGGCGGCACGAACCAGCAGTGGCAGCTCGTCAAGGTCGGCGACGACGCCGGCGGCGGCTCGTGTGACCTTCCGTCGAGCTACCGCTGGACATCGACGGGCGCGCTGGCACAGCCCAAGTCGGGATGGGTCTCCCTCAAGGACTTCACCGTCGTCCCCTACAACGGCAGACAACTCGTCTACGCGACGACGCACGACACGGGCACCAGCTGGGGTTCGATGAACTTCGACCTGTTCACCAACTGGTCGGAGATGGCCTCGGCCGGCCAGAACAAAATGTCGTCTGCCACCGTCGCGCCGACGCTCTTCTACTTCGCTCCGAAGAACATCTGGGTGCTCACCTACCAGTGGGGCGCAACCGCCTTCTCCTACCGGACGTCGAGCGACCCCACCAACCCCGATGGCTGGTCGTCCCCGCAGGTGCTCTTCTCCGGGAGCATCTCCGACTCCGGCACCGGGCCCATCGACCAGACGCTCATCGGTGACGGCACGAACATGTACCTGTTCTTCGCCGGCGACAACGGCAAGATCTACCGGGCCAGCATGCCGATCGGGAACTTCCCCGGCAGCTTCGGCACGAACTCGACCGTGGTCATGAGCGACACGACGAACAACCTGTTCGAGGCGCCGCAGGTCTACAAGCTGCAGGGCCAGAACCGCTACCTCATGATCGTCGAGGCCATCGGCGCGCAGGGGCGCTACTTCCGCTCGTTCACCGCCTCCAGCCTCAACGGCTCGTGGACGCCCCAGGCCGCGACCGAGAGCAATCCCTTCGCCGGCAAGGCCAACAGCGGCGCCACCTGGACCAACGACATCAGCCACGGCGAACTCATCCGCACCAGCGCCGATCAGACCATGACCGTCGATCCCTGCACCCTGCAACTCCTCTACCAAGGGCGCAGCCCGAGCTCAGGCGGTGACTACGGCCTCCTCCCCTACCGTCCGGGTCTGCTGACCCTGCAGCGCTGACCACCTGGGCCGTAGCCAGGTGCATGAGCACGGTTCGTCGTCCGGGTGCAGATCGACGATCTGCACCCGGACGGCACTGGGCGGTCGCCCGGTCGTCGTGCTGCCCGGTCAAGGTGGAACGGTCAGACGATCCGGCGCAGCAGCAGCCGTCGGGCTGCTCGGCGTCCTCGGTGATCTCGCATCCGCGCTCGGCCGCGTAGCGCAGGGCGGCGGCGTGTCCATAGGCGCGGGCCGGCCGCTGTTGCCAGCGGTCGTTGCCCAATCGCGTCGAGGTGGCGTCGTCGACGACTTCGTAGGTGCCGTCAGTGCCACGGCTGAAGCCGAAGGAGCCGTCGGGGACGCGGACGACGACCTCGGCGGTGGACCGCGCGCCCCACCGGTTGCGCAGCTTCACGGGTTTGTCGTGCACCTCGGCGTCCGGGTGGCCGAGTTCGGCGAGGGCGGCGAGGAGCAGGTCGGTGTCGATGAGTGCGGTGCGGACATGGCAACCAGCGAACTGACCACGGTCTCTGGCGACTGCCCCCGCAGCACCGACGAGAAGTTCCAGAAGGACACCTGGGTCAGCCGCCTGGGCGCCGGCGTCGACGCCATCTGCGTACGGCCCGTCCGTAAGGCGTAGGGCTACCGATCAGTCGACGCCGGAATGGCGGCAAGCCCTCCTGGGTGCTGCCCGTGAGGTCACCATCGGCCGACGGGACTCAGCCGGGCCTCGTAGACCACCGCTGAACTCATCGAAAGCCCCCGGCAGGTGAGCTGTCGCGGCGCGGTTCGGTAGGAGCGCACCTCGACGTCGTGCACCGGTGACCGGGGTGTCCGGCCGGTGACGCGGACGTTCCAGCGGTCGCCGAATCTCGCCGTGTCCTCCACCACGTAGTGATGGCGACCCGCCGGCCCGAACTCCCTCAGGACCGCGGCCACGGCGGCCTGTTGGGGCGGGAAGAGGTTCGTGTATCCGCGCAGGTGGTCCGGGTGAACGCGGTCGGCCAAGTGCTCCGCGATCGCGGTGACGGACGAGGTGGCGTCGAGGTTGCCGTAGTAGACGCCGTCGGGGGCGACCACGACGTTCGCGGCGAACCTGTCGCCGCCCACGTGTGTGCATTCCCAGACCAGCTCCGGCCAGCGTTCGCTCAGGACCCGCGCCACCGGCCGGCCGCGCACGGCGCAGCAGGTGTCATGTTGGCCATGGGCGCAGACGAGGACCATCGGGGGGTGGCCGGTCTCGCCCGGAGCGGCGAGCGCGTCGACGATGCCGGCCAGGTCCTCGTCACGTTGCCAGGTGCCCCGGGTCTGCCGGTGCGTGCCGTCGTCCGCGTAGCGCAGGACGGCCCAGTCACGGGGTCCGTCGGGCGCCCTGCTGCGGTGGTGGCGTCGGACGAGCAGTATGCGTGCCCGCATGGCATGGGCCGCGTCGAAGACGAGTTGTTTGGTTTCGGGTTCGAGTGGCAGGCCGTCGAAGCCGTTGGGCGGCCAGCCGGCCAGGTACTCGATGAGGATCCAGGTGACGCCGTACGGAGCCGTGCCGGCGAGTGTGTCACCGCGCAGCCGGGCGGCGTCCGCGCAGAAGAACCTTGCTGCGGCGTCTCCTCCCGTCACGTCATGGTCCAGGTGGTCCGGCGGGCACGAGCACGCCCGCGCGCAGGAGCCTGTCGACGAATGCCGTCCCCAGGTCGCCCGCCGCGTGCACGTGGCCCTCCAGCAGGCTTGCCACGAGCGGGAGTTGTTCGTCCGGAAAGTCGAGCCAGCCGACACGCGAGTGCAGACGGCGGCCTTCGAGCCGTGCTTCCAAGGCGCCGCGCAGCCGCACGTGCGTGGCGGGCGCGAGGTCGTTGACGGCCGCGAGTTGGGCGAGCGGCCCCAGCGGTGCCGGGCGAGCCTGACGGCGCCGGGCCCGATGGAACTGCGGCGCGGCGTCTGCTTCCGCCAGTGCCGCGATGAGGCGTGCGCGGACCATCGCGAGGTCGTCGTCGCCCGGCTCGTCAGAACCCAGGGGCAGGGAGCTGCGCATTTGGGGGTCGTCGCGCAGCAACTGCAGCGCCGACCGGGCGAGTTGCTCAGCCAGGGCATGGCGCGTCCAGTTGTGGACCCCCAGCGTCAGGTGGATCGAGACGGCGCCCTGGGCCTCGGCGGCGTGCAACCAGCCGCGCGGCAGATAGAGGACATCCCCCGGCGTGAGCACGGTGTCGAGGTGGGCTTCGCGCCTCGCCGCCTCGGCCACGTCCGAGCGGCGCTCGGTCCACGGCTGGTCCCGCAGCGGGTCGGGATGGACCGGTTCATGGATGATCCACCGCTTGGTGCCAGAGACCTGCAGCACGAAGACGTCGTGCACGTCGTAGTGGTCGTCGAACCCTCGGCTCTGTGGCGGGGTGACGTACGCATTGGCCTGCACCGGGTGCCCCAGCTCGACACCGAGGCGGGAACTGAAGTCGGCGACGGGCTCCCAGGTGCGGTGCAGGGCCTGGAGGACCAGCGTGGCGCCGTCGGCGAAGCTGCGCCACAGTGCGGTGTCGTCGAGCTGGTCCCCGATCGAGGCTCCCACACCGCCGGGCGACGTGAACGATGACTCGGGCAGCGTGGCGCCGTCTTTGGCGACGCGGAGGAAGGGCGTACGCAGCCCGCGCCGCGAGACCAGCTCATCGACCGCGTCGACTGAGAACAGGTCGGTGAAGTCGCCGCGCCCGCGGGTGAGCAGGGGCGTGCGTGCCCAGATGTCGCGGGCGAAGTCCTGCCGGCTCAGGTTGGTCAGCCGTGTTTCCAGGACGCCGCCGCCCGTTCGGGTGGCCGCGTCCTGGACATCCGCGGCAGGGATACTCAAGCGCCGCTGCCGGACTCGCCGGCCCCACCATCGGCACCGCCGTCCTGCACACCCGGCGTACCGGAGGCACCACCGTCGGCCGGACCTTCCGCCCCACCATCGGCACCACCGTCGTGCACACCCGGCGTACCGGCGGCGCCACCGTCGGCCGGACCTTCCGCCCCACCATCGGCACCGCCGTCGTGCACACCCGGCGTACCGGCGGCACCGCCGTCCGCGGGTCCTTCGTTCTGGTTCGGGTCCTGATCGGGGCTCGTCATGTCTCCTCCTGAGGGTGGGACGGTCCAGACGGGGCAACGCATTGAGTAACCCCCACATCACCAACCAAACTGGCCCATACGAATCCCACCAGCAACCGGGGGCAGGCGGCGACAGGACCGCCCGAGGGACTACTTGCCGGCGGCAGGCGCGACACCGGTCAGCTTCGCGCTCGCGTCCCACAACCGACGGGCCTGTTCGCGATCCTCCAGCTGGGTCCACAGCCGCTCACGGTGCGGCCGGCCCCGCAGGCCGAAGATGCGCGGACCCCACAGCTCACCCCCGGCGATCCGGGGATCGAGCACCGCCCGGACCGCCGGCCGGGCCCCGGCGTGCTTGCCCTGGAGCACGAGGGCGGCGGGCGCGGCGCGCAGTGCCGCCCCGACCCCGCGTACGTGGACAGGTGGCCGCGACGGGGTGAGTGAGTTCAGTGCCCCACCGGGGTGCACCACCATGCTCGACACCGTGCTGTCCGCAGCGCGCAGTCGGCGGTCCAGTTCCAGACCGAAGTACATCTGGGCCAGCTTCGACCGGGCGTAGGTGCGCTTGGCCCGGTAGTCGGTGCGGCTCTGCAGATCGTCCAGGTCCAGGCGCTCCGACTTGGCGGCGAAGCTGCCGACGGTCACGATGCGGGCGTCCGGCGCGGCCTCCAGCAAGGGCATCAGCCAGTGGGTCAGCGCGAAGTGCCCGAGGTGGTTGATGCCGAAATGGGTCTCGTTGCCGTCCCCGGTTTCCTTGCGCTCCGGCTCTTCGAGGAGGACGCCGGCATTGTGGACCACCGCGTCGAGGTGCTCCACCTCCAAGGATTCCGCCGCTGCCCGCAAGGAACCCAGGTCGGCGAGGTCGAGCCGCACCGACCGCACCCGGGCGCCGGGCACCCGCGCACGGATCGCGTCGAGGGCGGCTTCGGCCCGTGCAGGGCTCCGGCTGCCCAGCACGACCGTGGCACCGGTGCCGGCCAGTTGTTCAGCGGTGAAGTACCCGATGCCCGCGTTGCCACCGGTGATCAGATACGCGCGGTTGGTGGTGGATGCGGATTGGGACATGGCGGAAGCTCCTACGAGACGCGGCGGAGGCTGCTCGGCAAGAGCAACTCGACGTCCACGATGCCAACAGTCACCGATATATCGCCGATATTCGACCGACAGCATGGCTCAGGCGCATGAAGCCATGGGGCTTCTTGCTGACCTCATGCGCGGCCCACGGCTTTGGTCGTAGGTCGCAGGTCGGTGGTGACGCGATCGGCAGAAACGGAAGATGGGAGGCGTGGAGACTTCTCGTTTTGATGTGGACGCTTTCCTGCAGCAGCCGCTCACCGCTCGTATCGCGACCAGTGGACCGACGGTGCGCCCTGTCTGGTTCCTCTGGGAAGAAGGAGCCTTCTGGACCTTGACGGGCCCGTGGGCCCGGCTGTTCGACCGCGTGAAGGATGACCCGGACGTCGCCCTCGTGGTGGACGAGTGCGATCTCGCGACGGGGTGTGTCCGGCAGGTCATCGCCCGGGGCCGGGCGGAGCTCGTGCCCTTCGACGTGCCGAGGGGGCGGCGCAAGCTCACCCGATACCTGGGGACGGACGAGACTTTGTGGGACGAGCGTTTCACGCACTATCTGCACGATGATCCGGGCGAACGCGGCACGATGTGGCTGCGGTTGGTGCCCACTTCGCTCACCGCGACCGATCTCAGCTACTCCGTGGCGTCGTGACGGTGCGTTCCTGACAGCGATCGCGATGCCGTTCTTGCCCTCCCGCTCCCTGAACCGCCGCGAACACGCCCATCCGCGTCGGCGTCACGCCAACTCCCGCCATGACCACCGTGCCGGCAGAAGCGAACCACCTACCGGCGGCGGCAGAGGAACTCGCCGTGCGTCGGTGTGCGGGACGTACTCGACACGATGTCGAAGCCGGCCCGCTCCAGCATGCCCTCCAGAACCCAGGCGTAGGTGGAGAACTCCTCCCGCACGTGCGCCTCGAAGTCCGCCCCCGTGAAGCCCTGGCCCTCAGGCCGTCCCGCGGTGTCGATCCATCGCTGCAGATGCTCCGCGGCATCGGCGGGCTCGAAACTGAAGATGACGTCCCACAGGTAGAAGGTGCCGCCCGGCCGCAGCATGCCGGCCGCGTTGAGGAGCGCCTGCTGCTTCCAGAAGTCCGGCAACTGGTGCAGGGCCGACTTGGTGGTCACCACGTCGGCGGGTCCCCCGCGATGGGCGTAGTCCAAGAACCCGGAACGGTGCCAGTGCGCGCCGACCCCGGCCCGATTCGCCTGGGCCTCGGCGAAGGCGAGCATCTCCTGCGAGACGTCGACACCGTGCCCCTCGGCCCCGCGTCGTGCCGCTTGGACCACCAACGAGCCGGTGCCGCAGGCCAGGTCGACGAGGCGCATGCCCGTGTCGACGCCGAGACGGTCGAGGAGCGCGTCGTCGGCGTCAGGGTCGGTGCCCTGGTTGCGATCGTAGGCAGCGACGGCAGCCGGGCTGCCCAGGTCGATGCCGACGGGCTCGTACTCGTGGAAGATCCATGCGGGACGCCGGCGGGCTCGGTCGCTTCGTGGCATGACCCGTTTGTAGGGTCCGGGCGGGTCCACCGGCAACCGCAACATCCGCAGCATGGCGTTCCGGAAGGTGAAAGATGCAGGACCACGACCAGTACCGGCTCTTCCTCCACCTCGCCTCCACACTGAGCTTCACCCGGACCGCGGCCGATTGCCACGTCAGTCCCGCAACTTTGTCCCGGGCCGTACAACGCCTGGAGACCTTTGCCGGGCACCGCCTCCTGGACCGCGGCCCGCACGGCGTCGCGCTGACCGAGCCCGGCCACCGGTTTCGCCACTACGCGTCCGAGGCCCTGGAGCTGTGGGACCGTTACAACGACAAGGACTACGCGAGGGATCAACTCGACGGTCAGCTGCGGGTGTTCGCGTCGGTCACGGCCTGCCAGAGTGTGCTGCCCGATCTGCTCGCACCTTTGCGGGACGCCCATCCCCGCGTACAGATCTCGGTGCGGACCGGCGACGCCGCGGCTGCCCTCGCACATCTCGACGACGGCGAGGCCGACCTTGCCGTCGCGGCCTTGCCCTCCCGGATTCCGGCCACCTTGCACGCCCGCACCATCACCCGCACCCCCGTCGTCTTCGTCCGAGCCGACCCACTCCGTTCCCACGTGCTGCTCGCCGATCCGGATGAGCCGTTCGTGCTCCCCGCACAGGGCTTGGTCCGAGACATCGCCGACCGGTGGTTCCGCCGCGTCGGCATCACCCCCCGCATCGCTGTGGAGGCCGACGGACACGAGGCCCTGCTCACTCTGGTCGCCCTCGGTTACGGCACCGGCATCCTTCCTGACCTCGTCCTGCAACACTCCAGCATCCGGCACCGGCTCCACGTCACCCCGGCTCCGTCCGGTCCCGGTGAACTCACCATCGGCGCATGCATCCGGCGCACCGATCTCCACCGCCCCTTGGTCTCCGCCGCCTGGGCAGCCACGGGAACCGTCCATTTCCCACAGCACGACCCGAGGGACGACGGGACGGCGACCTCATGATCAGCCACTCTTGTGGAACCGGCAGGTCGGCGTCCGCGATCCGGTTTGTTCGCGTGCGGCAGGGAACCCGCAACTGCGAGTACGAACGTGGACGTACATCACAAAACGCACAGCCCGCACACGCACCACGATCTGCGGAGGTTGAACCATGGGCGAGAACATCTGGAACTACCCGTCCGCCGCCGGCCACACCCCGGACACCGATCTGACCGGATACAAGGTCGAAGCGATGGACGGCAGCATCGGCAAGGTCGACAAGCACTCCCAGGACGTCGGAGACCAGTACATCGTCGTCGACACCGGAATGTGGATCTTCGGCAAGGAGGTTCTCCTGCCCGCCGGCACGATCACTGGCATCGACGCGGAGGCGAAGACCATCAACGTCGCGCGCAGCAAGGAGCAGATCAAGTCCGCTCCGGAGTTCGACAAGGACAAGCACCTCGGCAACACCGAGTACCACCAAGAGCTCGGCACCCACTACAGCAGCGGGGCGGGCAGCGGCATCACTTCGCCCACCCCGCCAGGAACCCCCGGAAACCTCGGCGACGGCCCCGGCCGGTCGTAGGCCCCAACCCAGCAGGCCCCGGTCAGGAACCGGTCAGGAACCGAGACGATGGACGCTGACCGCATAGCCGCCACGGTCGTAGGCAGCCGCGTCCCAGGTTGCGAAGCGGTCGACGAGGGTGAGTCCGGCCGCCGCGCAATGGGCGTCGTACTCCTGCAGCGTGAGAGAAGGCGGTACGGGCAGGTGGGCGGCGTCCAGGCCGAAGCCCGCGACCAGCAGGCCGCCCGGACGCAGGGCCGCAGCCAACCGGCTGACCACCGTGGCCTCGGTTCCGGGGGCGAGCAGCGCCAGGACGTTGCCCGCGGCGATCACGAGGTCGAAGTCAGCCTCGATGCCGAGTAGGGCGGCATCGAACTCCGTGGCGTCGGTCTGGAACCAGGGCAGCTGCGGCGCCTGCTCCCGGGCCACGTCCAGCATGGACGCGTCGAGGTCGAACCCGACGCAGTCGTACCCGAGCTCCGACAGCCGGATCATGACCCGTCCTGTTCCGCAGCCGGCGTCGAGCACGCGGCTGCCGGCGGGCACGAGAGCCGCGCAGAGCGACGCCTCCCCGTGCATGTCCTTTCCACTGCGGCCCAGCGCCTCGAAGCGGGCTGCGTACTCGGCTCCGGACGTTCCACCGGTCAGTTCCTGCCAACGACTCATGTGATCGACTATAGGCCGCCGCGCCGGCCCGCCCTTGGGGCCTGGCCTTGCGCGGCAGCAGGTGGGAGGGCTGGCGGGCCCTGCGTCACGGCCTCAGGGACGTACTCGCGGGCAATTGCACGGTGATGCTCAGGCCGCCGGTCGCGCGCGGGGTGAGGGTGAGCGTGCCGTCGTGTGCTCGTGCGATGGTTCTGACGATGGCCAAGCCGAGACCGACGCCCGTCTGGTCTGCGTGAACGCGTTCGGTGCCCCTCTGGAACGGCTCGGTGAACGTCGAGACCAGGTGCGGAGTCAGCATGTCGCCGGTGTTCTCCACCGTGAGCGTCACGGTGCCGGGGCGGGCGCTGGTGGTGACCCGCACCATGCCCTGTTCGGGGAGATTGTGGACGATCGCGTTGTGCACGAGGTTCATGGTCAGTTGCAGCAGGAGCGCAGGCGATCCGCTCGTGGAGGCGATGTCGCCGCGGGTCTCGATGGCGATGCCGTTCCTCTCCGCGAGAGGGAGCAGCGTTTCGGTGGCTTCTTCCGCCATGAGGGACAGGTCGACCTGTTCTCGGGTGAAGGACCGCTGACCGGCCCGGCTGAGCAGGAGCAAAGCTTCGGTGAGGTCGATGGCCCGGGTGTTGACGGCGTGGAGGCGGTCGAAGACTTCGCCGGTGTCCCGTGGTGGATCGGCGCGGGCCACGTCGAGAAGGGTCTTCGAGATGGCCAGTGGGGTGCGCAGTTCGTGCGAGGCGTTGGCCGCGAACCTCTGCTGTTCGACGACGTGTGCTTCGAGCCGTTCGAGCATCGCGTCGAAGACGTCGGCCAGTTCACGGAATTCGTCCTGGCGGCCGGGCAACTGGATGCGGTGCGACAGCGATCCCGTCGCGGCGGTGCGGGTGGCGTCCGTGATGCGCGTGAGAGGCGCGAGCATACGGCCGGCCAGGACCCATCCGCCGAGGAGGCCGAACACCAGGAGGAACACCATGACCGTGGCCGCAATGGGGGCGAAGCCTCGCACGAAGGTGGTGCCCGGAGTCGCTCTCCACGCCCCCTCCTCATTGGTTTGCAGCCACCCCTCCCGCAGGAGCCACCAGCCCACGGCGGCGAGCAGCAAGGCACCGGCGAGCATGAGGAATCCGGCGTAGCTGAGGGTGAGCTTGAGGCGGACACTGAGACCGGCGGGCCGACGCACCGCGGTCCCCGCCGCGCCGGCCGCGGCCTTCAGGTCGAGACGGTCGTCCGCGATCGTCTCCCGTCGCAGGCGGTCGCGGATGGCTTCTGCCGTACAGGGCTCGTCCTCGACGATCGGCACACGCATGCTCCCGATGCTACGAGCGGGCACATATCGTCCGCGTATCCAAAACCGCATGCGCGCCCACACACGCGCACACCGCGCCTCGGTCCATCACTCCTGCATCACCGGGCGCGGCCTCGATCGCGAGGTGCACGAGTGCCGGACGCCGCTGCTCTCAGGAGTCGCCCGGGCCGCTTCTAGTCGGTCCCGTCGCCGAACGAGCCCTTCGCCCCCGGGATCGCGTCCAGGAGGCGGCCCCACTCCGGGTACATCTCGACCTTGCGGGCGTGCAGAGCGAGGATCTTGGCGTCGAGGTCAGGGTCGGAGTCGTCGGAGAAGCGGAACGCCGCGAGCTGCCGCAGATGCGGGATGATCAGCCAGTCGCCGTCGATGTGGACCGGCTCGTGCAGGTAGCGCTCGAGCGCGTCCAGGTCCGCCACCGCAGCGCAGTAGGTGTGCGTGTAGCCCTCCGTCGGATCGCCCATGTACCGGCCGACCGTGCCGAACACGACCGGTTCGGTGCTCGCCGTGCGACGCATCGCGGCGAGCACGGCTTCCTCGTCCTCCGGCGACGTGCCGTCCTTGAAGCTGAACCGCAGAGTGTTGACGATCATGCGCTGCCCCTTCCTGGATGTCGATCACCGCGACGTGGATCCCAACTTGAACCCATGAGTTCAAAGTAATGGGCCATCTGGTCGGTGCGCAGCAGTTCGGCATTTTGAACTCGTAGGTTCAACTCGCCCTGGGCGCGGGGTAGTCTGCGCCCGTGACACCAGCGACGACCGCGGCCGCGGGACGGCCCGCTCCCCGGGGGCGCATCGACAAGCGGCAGGCGATCCTCGACGCCGCGTTCGCCGTGTTCGCGCGGCGCGGCTATGCACAGGCGTGTGTGCAGGAGATCGCGGAGGAGGCCGGGGTCGCCAAGCCGACCGTCTACAACCACCTCAGCGACAAGGAGAACCTCTTCCGGCACGCCGTCGTGGCCGCCGCCGACCTCGTGATGGCCGAGAACCTCGCTGTCGTCGAGCGGCTGCGCGACCCCGGTGACGACCTACGGGCCGGGCTCGAGGACGTCGGGTACCGGCTCCTCAAGGTGTGCTGTGGTCAACGGGCTTCCGCACTGCGGGCATTGACATACGCGCAGCTCGCTACGTTCCCCGATCTCGCGGAGGTCGTCCAGGGGCGGACGGCGGGGCGGCTCGGCGAGGCCCTGGCCGACCGGTTCGCGCGGCTCGCGCTCGCCGGGCGGCTGCGCGCGGCGGACCCGGCGCGCGCGGCCGAGCAGTTCCTGGCGCTGCTCACCGGGCCGATGGAGGCACGGTCCCGACTCGGCACGCGCGCGGTGAGCGCCGCCGAGACCAGGGAGGTCGCGGGCGCCGCGGTCGACACATTCCTGTACGCCTACGGGGCGATGGACCAGGGTCCGCCGGCGTCTCACTGCGATCCTGTAGCCACCAGGGCCGCCGTGATCGGTTCGAGCGCCGTGATGAGCTCGTCGAGTTCGGCGGGCGACAACGCCTCGTAGGGCGGGGCGGCGAGTTCGTCGGTGACCGTTTCGATGCGTTGTTTGGTCGCGCGGCCGGCGTCGGTGAAGTGGCCGTCTGCGTCGACGAGTCCGCGTTCGCGCAGGCCGTCCATCACTGCGGCCAGGCGCTCTTTCGGCAGGTGATGGATGCGTCCGAACGACTCCGGCGGGTGGATGCCCTGTTCCAGTGCGGAGAGTACGTGGGCCTCCGTGCCGCCGATGCCCGCTCCGAGGAGAGCGGCGATGTGGCCGTCGCCGCGGTGCTCGCGCAGCATGGTCGCGGAATGCCACAGCCGGGCGACGGGGTCGCCGGGGATCTCGAGGGTGCGCATGCCCGCGTACATCACCCGGCCTTCCGTGGGCGCGCTCGTCGCGGCCTTCGTGGTCAGGTCCGCGGCACGCGCCAGCCCCGGGGAGTCGGTCAGCTCGTCGCCGAGGATGCGCCGCAGGGAGGCCGCGCTGCCCCGCTCCCGCGCGGCGACGGACGCCTCGGGCGGGATCGTCTCCCACGCGCTGGGGATGTGCCGTGCGGCTTCCCCGTCGGCGAAGTTGTAGAAGGCCGCGTGCACGACGTGGGCCGGCACCCGTCCCAGTGGTGCGGCGCGGCTGGCGAAGTAGCCGTCCCAGTAGGTGCGGTGGCCGAGGGCGGCCAGTTCCTCGTTGCACTCGTCGGCCATGAAGGTGACCAGGCAGATCGGCTCCAGGAGCTCGAACATGCGACGGGCGAGGTGAGTCATCGGATCGGAGTGCTTCTTGCCCATCGGGTTCTCCCGTTGTAGGTGTGCCGACTTGGACCGTCCGGTACACCGAAACTCATCGGCGACCCGATCCGCCGGCGCCTCACGGGTGCTGCTGCGAGGCACCCGGCAAAATCGTCACCCGGAACTGGCGGCGAGGAAGGGTTCCAGGAGGGCGAGCAGGGCCTTGGGGCGGTGCAGCGGGATGATGTGGCCGCAGTCTTCGAGGACGTGACCGACGAGGTGATCGGCGACCGGCCGCAGCTGCTGTTCGAGGGCCTTCCCCACCGGGTGGGCGCCGATGGCCAGGGTGGGGACGGTCAACCGACCCGTTTCGACGGCGTGCTGGATCTGTTCGGCGCTGGTGGGCAGAGCCCGATAGGGGGAGAAGGCGCACCGCAGGGCGTCGGTGCCGGTGTACGCGTGCACGAAGGCGTCGCGCACGGCGGGGTCCACCCCCTCCCCCAGGGTGCCGCTGTTGAGGAACCAGTCGAGGTAGTCGGCTTCGTGTCCGCTGAGTACGGTTTCCGCGAGGCCCGGCACCGCGTGGAAGCCGAACCACCACGGCGCCCCGTGGGCGAGGAACTCCTCGGCGCCCGGCAGCCTCCCGAGCAGCGATTCCATGACCACGAGCTGCCGGACCAGATCCGGTCGGCGCATGGCCAGCAGGAACGCCGGTGGGGTACCGGCATCGATGCCGACCACAGCGGCCGAAGTCTCTCCGAGGGCGCCGAGGAGCGCTTCGGCATCGTCCGCGAGCGTGCCGGCGTCGTAGCCGTCCCGAGCCCGGGTGCTCCCGCCCGCGCCGCGCAGGTCCGGCGCGATCACCCGGTACTGCCCGGCAAGGGAATCGATGACGTCGGTCCACAGCTGCCAGCTGTGCGGGAAGCCGTGCAGCAGAAGCACCGCCGGGCCGTCGCCGGCGAGGGCCACATTGAGATCGATGCCGTTGGCGGGGACGCGGCGGAGCTCGACAGGCGACGGGTGGTGACGTCCGCGCGTGCGCTGGGAGTTGACGGGCATGGTGCTGCCCCTTCGGTGGTTACGAATGGTGACAACAAAACGATAGGTAACTACGGTGGTGCCACCAAGACCGCACTTCTCCCACAGGTGGTGAGCTCCAGGTGACCCCCTCGTCCCAGCCCCCTGCGCCGGGCAAGCGCGGCGACCTGTTCGATCCGGAGTGCCCGACCCGTCGGCTACTCGATCGGATCGGCACGAAGTGGACCTCCATGGCCATCAAGGTCCTGGCCGAGGCCGACCCGCAGGAGGTGCGCTTCGCGGAGCTGCAACGGAGGATGGCCGGCGTCTCGCAGAAGATGCTGTCGGTGACCTTGCAGAGCATGACCCGTGACGGCCTGGTGCATCGACGGGTGGAGGCCACGGTGCCGCCCCGCGTCCACTACCGGCTCACCCCGCTGGGCCTGACCTTGGAAGAACCGCTGGCCAGGCTCCGCGCGTGGGCCGAAGAACACATGGCCGAGGTCGACCGCGCCAACGAGCAGCACGCCCAGGAGCAGACCGCCTGATCCGGCCGTTCGGCGCGGGGCGGGAAGGTCCTCGGGTCAGACGACCAGGACCCTGCGCCCGCGGGTGTGGCCGGCGCGGCTGTCCGCGTGCGCGATCGCCGCCTCCGTGAGGGCGTACGACTTCTCGACCGGGATGTGGAGCCTGCCACGGGAGATGAGGTCGACGGCTTCGGCGAGCGCGTCCGGCATGCTCCCGGCCACGCCGGAGAAGCGGACGCCCAGTTGCGGTGCGCCGAGGTCGGCGATGGACACCACCTTGCGCGGGTCACCGGTCAGCTCGACGAGTTCGGGGATCACGCCCGAGCCGGCCAGGTCCAGGGCCGCGTCGACCCGGCCCAACTGCCGCACCCGCTCGACCCAGCCCTCGTCGTAGGTCGTGGCGAGGGCGCCCAGGCCGCGCAGGTAGTCCTGGTTCGCCGCCCCTGCCGTGCCGATGACCGCGATGCCGCGGGAGCGGGCGATCTGCAGCACCGCCGATCCGACGCCGCCGGACGCTCCACTGACCAGCAGTGTCTGCCCAGGCCCGACGCCGACCTCCTGGATGATGCGCAGCGCGGTCTCCACCACGGACGGGTAACCGGCTGCCTCCTCGAAGGTCAGCCCCTCAGGCATCCGGGCCCAGGCCGACAGCACGGCGAACTCGGCGTACGTGTCGGTGCCTTCGCCAAAAACGCGGTCTCCGACCTCGACTCCTACGACGCCCTCGCCCACTTCGTCCACGACTCCGGCGGCGTCCAGGCCGAGCCCGGCGGGCAGCTGGACCGGATGCGCTCCCAGGACCTGCCCCTCCCGGATTCTCCAGTCGACGGGGTTGACCCCCGCGGCCCGCACAGCGATGCGTATCCGGCCCGCGCCCGCGTGGGGCTCCTCCGCGTCCACAAGCTGCAAGACCTCGGGACCACCGAACTCGGCGAAGTTGATTCTCTTCATGCGATCGAAGATAACCCTAACCGTTAGTGTTTCACAACGATTCTGTTTTCCTACCTGCTAGTGTCAGACCATGACCGAGCCGTCCGGACGCCGCGAACGCAAGAAGGCCGCGACCCGCCAGAAGATCGCCGACACCGCGCTGCACCTCTTCCTGGAGCGTGGGTACGACACCGTGGGCATCCGGGACGTGGCGGCCGAGGCCGACGTGGCCGTCACCACCGTCTTCGCGCACTTCGCCTCAAAAGAGGCCCTCGTGTTCGAGCGCGACCAGGACTTCGAGCAGCGCCTCACACGGGCCGTCACCGACCGGCCTCCGCGCGAGCCGCTCATCCCAGCACTGCACCGCGAGGTCCAGGCCCTGGTACAGCACTGCACGGCGGAGGGAAGCGCCCCCGTCCGCCGTCTGATCGAGGGATCACCTGCCCTGCAGGAGTACGAGGAGTCGATGAGCCTGCGTCACGCACAGGCTCTGGCCACGGCACTGGCCGCCGACCCCCACCTGTCCCGGAGCGCGACGGCTTGCCAGGCAACCGCACGGTTCACCATCGACGCCTACGCGCTGGCCTGCCGGGCCGACGATCCCGGGGCCACGGTGGACGAGGTCTTCCGCATGATCGAAGCGGCCTGGGAAGCCACTGCTCCCTGAGCCGGGACGCGCGCGACGGCACCGCCAGGCAGGCACGAGCTCCCGGCTCCGCCCCAGGCGGCAGGCTGATCGACGCTCGACCGACAGCGGGCCTTGCGGCTTCGGGCTCTGCTCCTCGCAGGCTCGGTGGTTGCGCGGACGGGGCCGGAGGGCCGACCGTGAAGCATGGACTATGTCGCGCAACTCCGCCGCGATGTCGAGGCGTTCGAAGCCGCGGCCCGCCGGGCGACACCGCGGGAAGACAACGGCAGTCTCTGTCTTGTGCCGTCGTGCCCCGGCTGGTCGATGGCAGATCTGGTGTTCCACCTGGGTTTCGTACACCGCCACGTGATCCAGGTGGTGGGCGCGGGACGGCGTGGGTGGCCACAGCGCGCCGACCGGTCCTGGCTCCGGCTCCCTACCGCCCGGGCCGACTGGCCCGATCCTCAACGGGCCCCGAATCACGGCCCCTTGCCCCCGAGCCTCCTCGACTGGTTCCGGGAGGGTGCGGCCCGGCTGGCGGAGCTGCTGGCCGGCCGGGACCCGGCCGAGCGGGTGTGGACCTGGGGCAGGGAGCAGTCGGTCGGGTTCTGGCAGCGGATGCAGGCCATCGAGGCGGCCGTGCACCGCTGGGACGCGGAGAACGCCGTCGGCTCCGCCGGGCCGGTCGAGAGGCGCCTTGCCATGGACGCCGTCACCCACACCTTCGAGGTGATGGCCCCCGCCCGCCGCCGCTGGTCCCCCGCACCGCCCGGACAGGGCGAGCGCATGCGGTTCCGGCAGTCGGACGGATTCGGCATCTGGGTCGTGCAGTTGGACACCGAAGGGGCTCTGCTCAACCACGGCAGCGGATGCTGCCACGCCGAACTGACCGCCACCGCCTCCGACTTGGCCCTGTTCCTGTGGCACCGCATCCCCAAGGACGGACTGGAGGTCCGCGGCGACGCCTCGCTCCTGGACCTCTACTTCAAAGTGGTGCCGCCCCGGTGAGTCGGCCGAAGAGCCATCAGAACGGCCGGCACACATCTCCGGGGCGCCACTCCACCTCGCTCATGGGGACAGGCGGGGCGTAGAAGCGTCGAGTGCCGTCGCGCGGAGAACGGCCGCCACACGTGTCACGGCCGGGGAGGGCGGGGCGGGCAGGCGCGCCAGGACCAGGCGTCGCTGTTCTTGCGGGCCGCCTCGGACGGGGAGGACGCGCACTCCGGGAGGCGCCGCCGCGACGAGCGAGGCGGGGATGGTGGTCAGTCCGAACCCTGCGGCGACGAGGTGGAGTTTGGCGAGCCAGTCGCGAGCGGTGTGGGCGATCTCGGGGCGCTCGTCCAGGCCCGGCCACACACCCATCAGGCGGTCCTCCCCTGATGTGGACCCGGCGATCCAGCGCTGCCCTCGCAGATCGGCCACGTCGACGTACTCGCCGCGGGCCAGTGGATGGGTGGCGGGCACCGCGAGACACAGCGGGCGTTCGGTGAGCGTCTGCAGAGCCAGCGGGGGCGACTCCGTGTCCGGTGCGCGGAACGGCGGCTCAGAAGCGAGCAGGGCCAGATCCAGACTGCCTGCCCGCAGCGCGCGGACCAGCGCAGGGGTGCCGCCCTCGCGGCCGACGACCTCGAGCCCGGGGTTGCTCGCGCGCAGCGCGGTGAGCGCTTGGGGCACCAGCACCGCGCCGGCGCTGGGCACCCATCCCAGTCGGACCGTGCCGGTCTGCTCCGGCAGGCCGGACAGCTCCCTGGCGGTCGCGGCGATCTCATCGAGCACGACCGTGGCGCGACGCATGACGACACGGCCCGCGGCGGTGAGCCGGGCCCCGTCGCGCCGCCGCTCCAGGAGTTCCGTGCCTGCCGCACGCTCGATCGCGGCGATCTGCCGGGACACCGCGGACTGCGTGTAGCCGAGCGACGCCGCGGCCGCGGTGAAGGTCCCTTGTTCGGCCACGGCGCGCAGGACGCGTAGTGCGGTCAGTGACACATCGGTGAAGTCCATGATGTTTACGCATGCTACCTGTGCCGAACTTTCGTTGGACTCATGGAACCGAGGTTCCTAGCGTAGAGGTATGTCCACTTCGCGCATCGCACTCGTCACAGGGGCCAACCAAGGACTCGGCCGGGCCTTCGTCGCAGGACTGGCGGCCCGCATGGATCCGCAGGACCTGGTACTGCTCACCGGTCGCAACCAGCGGCGGGTCGCGGACGCAGCCCGGGAAGTCGGTCGGCTGTCCGCCACCCGCGCCCGTGTCGAGGGCCGGGTCCTGGACGTCACGGACACCGACGCCATCGCGCGTCTCGCCGAGGACCTGCACGCCCAGTACGGAGGGGTGGACGTCGTCATCTCCAATGCGGTCGCCCGCCTACTGCCCGGGGATTCGCAGGCCGGGCGGGCCGACGAGTTCATCGACGTCTCCAACACCGCCACGCACGCGATCCTGCGCTCCTTCGGCCCGGTGCTGCGCCCGGGTGGCCGACTGCTCGTCGTGGCCAGCAGCCTGGGCACGCTCGGTCACCTCGACGTCCGGCTCCACGACCTGTTCGACGGGGCGAGCCTGGAGCAGGTCGAGTACACCGTGGAGTCGTGGCGCAGCGCCATCCACCACCAGACCGCCGCGGAGGCGGGCTGGCCGCTGTGGCTGAACGTGCCCTCGAAGGTGGCCCAGGTCGCGGCCGTCCGCGCCGTCGCCGCCGAACGCCGCGCGCAGGACCTGGCCGACGACACACTCGTCGCAGCCGTGTGCCCCGGCATGGTCGACACCGCGACCTCGCGCCCGTGGTTCAGCGACTACAGCCAGGCCCAGTCTCCCGACCAGGCCGCTCGCGCCGTTCTCGACCTGGTCTTCGCCCAGCACGTCGAGCCCACGCTCTACGGCGAACTGGTGCGCTTCGGCCAAGCCCTGCCCTGGCACGACGGCACGCCTCTGGTCGAGCAGGACGACCTGCTCGTCCCCTGACCTCCGCAGACCGCCTCAGCCACCTCGCCCAACCCACCCGCCGTCCCTCCGCAGCGCCCGTCGGCGCTGCACACCACAGTTCTTCAGCAGAGAGTCCCCTCATGAATGCCATCACCACCCCCTTCGGGTTCGCCAGCACCGCCGACGAAGTCGTGTCCGGCATCGATCTCACCGGCCGCCGCGCCGTGGTCACCGGCGCCTCATCGGGTATCGGGGCGGAGACGGCACGCGCCCTGGCGGCCACCGGCGCGGCCGTCACCCTCGCCGTGCGGGACATGACGGCCGGCGACCGCATCGCCAAGGACATCACCATCTCGACCGGCAACCAGGACGTTCGGGCCGTGCACCTCGACCTGACCGATCCCGCGTCCATCACGGCCTTCACCGCCGCCTGGCAGGGACCGCTGCACGTTCTGGTGAACAACGCAGGCGTCATGGCCTGCCCCGAGCAGTACACGGAGCAGGGCTGGGAGTGGCAGTTCGCCACCAATCACCTGGGCCACTTCGCCCTGGCCACCGGCCTGCACGGTGCGCTGGCCGCCGACGGCCACGCCCGTGTCGTGGCGGTGAGTTCCACCGGCCACCAGCAGTCGCCGATCGTGTGGGACGACGTCAACTTCGCCTTCCGCCGCTACGACCCGTGGCTGGCCTACGGGCAGTCCAAGACCGCCAACGTCCTGTTCGCGGTGGAGGCGACCCGCCGCTGGGCCGACGACAACATCACCGCCAACGCCCTGATGCCGGGCGCCATCTACACGAACCTGCAACGGCACACGGGCGGTGGGGGCAGCGGCCGCGTCGCCGCCGAACTGATCAAGACCGTCGAGCAGGGCGCCGCCACCTCGGCTCTCCTCGCCACCTCACCCCTGCTCGAAGGCGTCGGCGGCCGCTACTTCGTCGACTGCGACGAGACCGAGGTCGTGGACCGACGCTCCGGCACCCTGCACGGCGTCGCCCGTTACGCCGTCGACCCGATGGGCGCGCGACGCCTGTGGGAGCTGTCCGAGGACCTCCTCGCCGGCGCCGCGTGATCCGGACCCGCTCCGACTGGACCGTGTGCACCTGCCGCGCGGGCGCACACGGTCCAGTCGGGATCCGTGAGGTGAGCACCGCCGCCGGACAGCAGTGCTCAGCTCAAGGGGCTGAGGGCTCAGGTCTTGCCGTTGCTCACCACCCACGTGCCGTGGACCCAGTTGCCGACCTTCTCGTAACCCGAACGAAAGGAACCGAGCCAGTTCAGGGACAGAGTCGACTCGGCCGAGGACAGCACAGGGGTGTAGCTGCTCGCCTCGCCGGCCGGCCCTCCCGTGGTGTTCTTCGCGACGTACGGGAAGGGGTACACGGGTCGCGATGCGGTCGTCTTGCCACTGCTGTCCACGGACTTGGTGATCAGGCTGTCCGGTGCCTGGCCCTCGGTGACCCAGTCGGCCAGGGCGGTCAGCGCGTCCATCCGATCCGGCCCCTGTCCGCCGCCGCAGTGGGCGACGCCCGGCAGCAGGAAGAGCCGCGCGAAGTCCTTGGTGTCCGATGTGCCACCCATGGCCTTGGTCACGGCCTTGTAGTACGCCATGGTGCCGACAGCAGGGATGTGCTGGTCGCCCAGTCCGTGCCAGAGGATGAGCTTGCCGCCCGCCTTCTTGAACGCACTCAGGGCGGGGTCCGTCGCGTCGTACATGCCCTCGTTCGGCTGCATGATCTTCTTGAAGTACGCGGCGGTGAACTCGACGTCCTTGTACGTCAGGTCGGGGCGCGGCTCGTCGAAGGCCAGGTAGCGGATGACGTCCTTGACGAAGGCCATGTCACCGGTGGTGCCGGTCGCCGTGGTGGGGATGATGACGCCGGCCCAGTTCAGCTCGGAGCCGCGCAGCTGATAGCCGGGGTAGAGCAACTTGCCGTGCTCGTCGGTCGGTCCGGCGTAGATCCGGCGCAGTGTGGTGACCTGGTCGGCGGTCAGGCAGTAGTCGGAGCTCGTCGAGGTCTGCCCCGCCCTGCACTTGATGCTCGCCGGATCCCAGCTGCAGCTCAGTGGGTCGGTGATGACTCCGTCGGAGTCACCGGCACCGCAGCCTTTCAGGACCGCCTTGTGCAGCGGCTCCAGATCGGCGGTGGTGAGGGTGGCCGGACCGCCGTCGAGGTAGACGGACTGGGCGGTCCACGCGTGGGAGAAGGTGTTGAGCGCGGTGAAGTTGTTCGCCGGGGCGCCGGCGATGATGCCGTCGAAGTCGGTCGGGTAGCGCTGGGCCTCGGTGAGTCCTTGGTGGCCGCCCTGCGAGCAGCCGTCGAAGTAGGAGTGTGCGGCGTCCCGGCCGTAGTACTTCTTGATGATGGCCTTGGCCGCCTGGACCAGCTGGTGGTCGGACTTGTAGCCGAAGTCCGCGCGCAGGGTCGGATCGGTGCCGAACAGGCCCCCGCCGCCGGAGTGGCCCTCGTCGCTGGTGGCGACGGCGAAGGCGCCATCGGTCAGCGGGGCGCATCCGTTCGTCGCGGGAGCCCCGGACTTCAGACTCACGTTGCCGCACAGGCCCCCGCAGCCGACCTGCAGGTAGTTCGCCTGCCAGCCGGTCTGCGGCAGCAGCAGCTCGAAGTGGATCTGCGGGGCGATGACGCCCGTCACGTCGCAGGCCGCCCACGCGCCGAACGCGTTGTCGGAGGAGGCCAGCGTCTTGGCCGAGCTGATCTGGAAGGGCACGTCGGGGACCGAGCCTGCGAGGTCGAGCGACGCGACGTCGGCGCAGGTCATGGCTGGAGGGATGCTGGCGGAAGCACTGTTTGCTGCTGTGGTGTCGGCCATTTCCGCAGCCTGCGCGGTGCTCGAAGCGCCTGAGGCGAACGCCAGGTTTCCGGCGATGACGAGGGCCACGACCGCGGCGAGAACAGCGAGGAAGACGGTCGCCTTCTGCCGACACCATCTGATCAGAAGCGGCATGCAAGGACTCCTTTGAACGGTGCGCCGAACCGGCCGCCGGGTCACCGGCCCACTGACACGGCGTCGGCGGGAAGGAAGCTATCCCCCGTACGTCCACCGGAACAAGAGTGTTGACAAAATTGTCGACGCTTATTGAGTGATGCGGATGCACCACGCGTCGGGCCTTTCGGCACCTCAAGTTGGAGATGAGGGTTCACTCGAGTTGCGCATGAGACATGGCTCGATGAGCGGATGTTCCTGCACTCGAGCAGGTCACGCGGGTTGCGCTACCCCAGGGTCCGGCCACGTCGCCCGTAGTGGAGTCGAGACGCCATACGGAAAACCAGACCGAGTTTGTTTTTGAACTCGGTATGGTTATTGTGAGTGGGTGACAGGACTTCGCGAACGCAAGAAGGAACAGACCAGGCAGCGGATCGCCGCAGCGGCGCTGCGGCTGTTCAGCGAGCGCGGCTTCGAGGCGGTGACGGTCAACGAGATCGCCGAGGCCGGTGAGGTCGCCAAGGCGACGCTCTTCGCGTACTTCCCGACCAAGGAATCACTGGTTCTGCACGGCGCGAGCGGTGACGACCTGGCCGGGATCGTGGCCCAGCGGCCGGCCGGGCAGTCCTTCCTCGATGCACTCCGGGCCCACCATCGGATGCTCGCCACCGGGCAACTCCCGCCGGCGATCCTGGACGCACTGCTCGCTCGCGTTCGCGTGATCCAGGACAGCCCTGCGCTCCAGGCCGCGGCGAACGGTCTCCTCTACGAGCAACGCCAGGCACTGGCGGAGGTCCTGGCCGAGGAGTACGGCCCCACGCAGGCCGCGTTGATGGCGGCCCAGATCGCCGCATCCCTGCTCACCCTCCAGGAGACGTACTTCCAGCGACTGCTGGACGGAGCCTCCCCCCAGGAGGCCGGCCACGCCCTGGCGCAGGACGTCGAGCTGGCCTTCGACCTGCTGGAACACGGACTCAACCACGAAGAAGGCCACTGACGTGCGCGCACGAGGCATCAACTACGACACCGGCACCTTCCCCGACCGCTTCCTCACCCGAAGGACCTTCGACGTCGCACAGGTCGAGCACGAGATGACGACACTCGCGCGTGATCTGCACTGCGACGCCGTGCGCATCTCCGGCCGCGATCCCGAGCGACTGGGCACCGCCGCGCAGCTCGCCGCGGCCGCCGGTCTCGAAGTGTGGTTCTCCCCGTTCCCCGTCGACCTTCGCCCCGACGAGATCCTGGCGCTGTTCACCGACTGCGCGCAGCGCGCCGAAGCGCTGCGGCAGGACGGCGCGCAGGTCGTGTTCGTCGCCGGCTGCGAACTCAGCGCCTTCGCCCACGGCTTCCTGCCCGGTGCCACCCACCGTGACCGCCTGCACGCCATGGCCACCGCGGACATGAACTGGTGGATGTCCCTCGGCCCGGTCCCCGAACGCCTCAACGCCTTCCTCGCCGACGCCGTCACGACTGTCCGCGCGCACTTCGGCGGAAGAATCACCTACGCCTCCGGCTCGTGGGAGCCGGTCGACTGGGCCCCGTTCGACCTGGTGGGACTCGACGCCTATCGAACCGCGCAGAACGCCGACACCTTCCGCGCCCAGCTGCGCGAGGCCCTCACCCACGGCAAGCCCGTAGCCATCACCGAGTACGGCACCTGCGCCTACCAAGGCGCCGGCGAGCTCGGCGGCATGGCCTGGCAGCCACCACAAGGAGCGATCCCCGACGAGGACGAGCAGGTGCGCTACTTCAACGAACTGCTCGACATCTTCGAGGAAGAAGGCGTGGACACTGGTCTGTGGTTCTCCTTCGCCAACTACGACAAGCCCGGAGACCGCGACATCGCCTCCTACGGGGTCGTACGCATGCTCAACGAGACCCACTGGGAACCGAAGAAGGTCTTCCACGCCATGAGCACCAGATACCAACGGCCCACCGGCAGCTCCGCCGGTAGCTCCGCCGGTAGTTCCGCCGGCAGTTCCGCCTGAAGGCGATAACGAAGAGGCTCCCTCCAGAGCTCACCCCGCTGTCGCACCGACCGAGCGGATCAGATCGCCCAAGTCGTCGAAGCCGACCGGCCCCTGCGCGATGCGGCGCACCGTGGCCAGGCCGGCCGACTTCTGGTTCAAGTCCGCAATCGCCGCGCGCGACGCTGCGTAGAACTCCCACTGGGACACGACGAGGGGGTCGTACTCCGCGTGCCGGATCGCCGTGTGCAGCGCGAAGACGTAGACGTCCGCGTTGTACGTCGCCTCGTCCGCGAAGCCGATGCCGTCCGTCCACGGGCGACGCTTGTCGACCGAGAAGCTGATCCACGAGAGTTCCCGCTGCTCCCACGACTGCAGGTAGGCACTCGCCTTCACCTCGACCCGCAGACCATCCTCGCCGGCCACGTCGTAGCAGTCCCACTCGTCGGGCTGCGTCGTACTGCCCAGCGCGGTGTGGACGAGGAACTGCGCGAGCAGTCCCCGCGACGTGTTCGTCATCAGGTTCGGCACACAGTAGCGCCAGAAGTCGGCCACGGACTTCCCGTCCACACCGATGAAGGGTTCATCGCCGGTGAGGTACATAGCGCGAGTGGGAGCTCCCCATGGCCTCCACGGCCCGTCGTTCGGCATGGCCGCCCTTCGGCAGAGTGATCGCTGGTCCAGCCCGTCGACGATGGGCACCTCACCTCGATGCCGGTCGACGGCCCGGCTGCAACATCCCCATCACCACCAGAGCAGCACCTCCCGTCGCTGCCCCTACCGCTCCCATGGCCAAGAAGCCGCCAGTGGAGCGCCAGGAGAGTACTGACCACCGCGACTGCGCGGAGAACAAGGACCCCGTACTCAGCCACGACCCGGTCGAGATCAAGGACAGGCTGGAGCCGACCGAGCCGGCCGACAGGGCGCTCCCGATCGAGCCCACGGACAGGGCCGACCCGACGGAGCCGATGGACAACACCGAACCCACCGAGCCGATCGACAGAACAGAGTCCTGCGACCACAAGGACAGCACTGAACCCGAGGAGGACCGACGAACCGACCGCGCCAGCAGCTTTGACATGAAGTCATTCTGCGGGCCAGACGCTCTACCCGACCCCCTTGTTCCCCACAAAGGACCACCCCGGCGCTCACTCCCGCAGAAGGAGCCCCAGCAGCCACAGGCACAGCTGGGGCCGGCCGCAACGGCGCCCCGTCGAGCGGCGGTCCCGAATGGCGGCCCTTCCCGGTCTGGAAGATCATGACCGGGTCAGGCACTTGTGCGTCGCAGCATTCGCAGCAGGGGAAGGGCCCGGCCGTGTGGCAGTTCTTCGCGGACAATCCGTGGGTGACCGTCTTCGCCGTGATCACGGCGGGCGCGCTCCTCGGCATGGTCCGGTTCGGGCCGGTGAAGCTGGGCGCGGCGGGAGTGCTGTTCGTCGGCCTCTTCGTCGGCGCGCTCGACCCTGACATCGGCCCCGCCGTCCCCGCGGGCGTCTCCGCTCTCGGACTCGCCCTGTACGTCTACACGGTCGGCCTCGAGTCAGGCCCGGCGTTCTTCCGCGAACTGCGCGGCCAGCTCGCGGTGATGGCCGGCGCCGTCGTGGCCCTTGCCCTCACCGCGGTCGTCGTCGGACTCGTCGGCCACCAGGGCTTCGGGATCAGCGGCCCGTTCCTCGCCGGCGGCTACGCGGGCATCGGAACCACCACGCCTGGTCTCGCCGCCGCCCAGGCCGCCTCGGACGACCCCGCCCAGCCGGCCGTCGGCTACGCCATCGGCTACCCCCTGGCCGTCGTCATCACCATCGTGTTCGTCGCGGCGATCGCCACCCGGCGCAAGTGGAAGGCGCGGCGCGACCCCGACTCCGGCCTCCCGTCGAAACTCGTCGCCCGAACGGTGCGGGTGACCCGCACAGCCCGCTGGACCGACGTGCCGGGAGCCGCGGACCTGCGCGTCCTGGCCACCGAATTCCGTCCGGCAGGCGGCGAGACCGTCGTCGCCCACACCCTCGACCGCCTGGACCCGGGCGACCAGGTCGTCCTGGCCGGCGGCGAGAACGACCTGGACGCCGCCACCTCGTACCTCGGCTCCCCTGCCGCCCAGGATCTCCTCGAAGACCGTCACACCGTCGACTACCGCCGCATCCTGCTCACGGATCCCTCACTCGCCGGCCACACCATCGCCGAGCTGGGCCTCAAGGAGCGCTACGGCGCCCTCGTCAGCCGGGTCCGGCGCGGCGACTTCGACATGCTGGCCCACGACGACCTCGTCCTCCAGCTCGACGACCGGCTCCGGGTCGTCATGCCCCGCGAGCAGTCGAACGCCGTCAGCACCTACCTCGGCGACACCGAGACCAAGGTGAGCGAGGTCAGCGCGGTCAGCCTCGGCCTCGGTCTCGCCCTCGGCTTCCTCATCGGCATCCCGTCGCTGACCATGGGAAGCACCACCCTGGCCCTCGGCACGGGTGCCGGCCCGCTCGTGATGGGCATGATCCTCGGCTGGCGCCGCCGCACCGGGCCCTTGGTGTGGACCCTCCCCACCCGCGCCAACCTCACCCTGCGGCAGATCGGCCTCCTGCTCTTCCTCGCCGTCGTCGGCCTGACGTCCGGCTACTCCTTCCGCCAGAACGCCTTCTCGCTCTTCGGCCTGAAACTCCTCGCGGTTCTCGCCATCGGAGCCGTCGTCAGCTACGCCCTGATGATCCTGGTCGCCCGTCTCCTCGGCCAGAGCCGGGAACGCACCATGGGGCTGCTCTCGGGCTACGTAGGAAACCCCGCGATCCTCGCCTACGCCAACGCTCGGGCCGCCGACAGCCGCATCAACGCCGGATACTCCACCCTCTTCGCCCTCGCCATCCTGGTGAAGATCGTCTGCATCCAGCTCATCGTCGGGCTCTGACCCCGGGAACTGTGCCGCCCTGCCACAGAGCAGGGCGGCGTGCGACCGGACGCCGTGTTCGTGCGCCGACCGCGGGCGAAGCGCGGGCTCAGCGCAAGGTCACCGCACCACGAGCGTGCTGCCCGACCAGGTGAACACCTGGTCGGGGTCACCGCCGGCGCACGGCTTCAGCGTGACGATGTCCCCGTTCCTGCGACCGCTGCCGGCGTCCATGCACTTGCCGGTGTCGTTGTGGACGAACTGGGAGCCCTGGCGGGTCCAGTCCACTCGGCTGTCGCTCTGGCAGAGCCACATCTGGACCTGGTCCCGCTGTGTGGGCCAGTTGTAGGCGCACTTGACGCCCTCGGAGGAGGTGCCGTCCGTGGACTCCAGGCGGTTGTTGGCGTAACTCCACTCCGAGGCGTACTCGGCCTTGTCGATGTCTGCGCACTTCCAGATCCGCACCGGGTCGTGCAGCGTGGCGTCCTTCGGTGCGACCAGGCACATGACGGGGACCGGGACGTTGACGCTGAGCGTGCCTTTGGGGCTGTAGCTGTTGCCTTGTGGAGTGCGGAAGTTGAAGGTTCCGGTGCCCGTGGGGAGTTTCCCGAAGGGTGCATCGGCGTCGACGGTGACCTTGGGGCGGAACTGGCGATAGGTGTATTGGTTCCAGCTGCTCTCGCCTCCGTTCTTGGCGTAACCGTCGCAGGTCAGAGTGCGGTCGTTGTTGCTGCGCCGGCAGTTGCGCAGGCCCACGTTGGTGAAGCCCCAGCTCTGTCCGTTGGCGCTGTAGAGGCTCGGCACAGAGGTCTGCTCGGCGAAGGTGGTGTTCTCGGGCGCCGTGAAGACCACGGAGGCACCGGACGGCGCGATGCTGTAGTTGCCGCCGGTGTTCTGGTAGGTGAAGGGAACCTCGGCGGTCGCGCCACGCTCGATGTCCACCGTCTTGGGGACGTCGGCAGCCGAAGCGTTGGGGAGCGCCGTGCAGGCCAGGGCGAGCGTGGTGGCGGCGACGCCGGCCGCCTGAATGAGTCGGTGACGCAAGGAGGGCATCGCGGAGCTGCTTTCGCTGAAGGGTGGAGTGCCTCGGCCCGGCCGATGGCCGTACGGACGCATGCCGCGTCCGGAGAGACGATGATCATGGTCGCGCGACCGCTCCCCAGGGCCTGCAGGCTCGAACCCCGGCCACCCCTTTGAGTGATCATGACTACACGTCAGATGCAACGGCCAACGAGAAGTGGGGCCCATTGCTGTGAGGCTCCCGGACCTGGGGCGTTGCTCATCCCGTCGGGTTGGTTGCACCTCAGATCACCCTGAGAAGCACAACGTCGTCGATTTCGCCGGCACCACCACAGCGGGCGCCGCGATCTGGCTCCGCGCACGAATGTCTATCCGGCCCAGCAGTAGACGCCTGACCCTGACGCTGCGCGCTGATGACGAGAGCAGCCAGATCACCCACGATCGCGTCTGCAACCTCTGTGTCGATTACTTCCCCGTCCTCCGCACGCAGCTGAGACCAGGAGACAGCGATGTCATGCAACGTGGAGTGCTCAGCGTTCGCGAGTGCAGCTGACGAGCGAGGTGAGATCGCGAAGACGACACACCCGTCATT
>NZ_JAMOLN010000082.1 GCF_024448165.1 Streptomyces longispororuber | reverse complement strand
CGTCGAGGAGCAGGTCGGTGACGTCATCCCGCCGCGCTTCGCCGAGGAGCCGCTGACCGAGGACGGTGGCGGTGACCCCGCCGACGGCGCCGCCTGGGACGTCGAGGACACCGCCGCGCCCGGCGCCGTGCGCCTCGCCGACGTGGGCGGCATGCGGGAGGTCAAGGACCGCCTGGAGGCCGCGTTCCTCGCCCCGCTGCGCAACCCCGAACTGCGCAGGCTGTACGGCAAGAGCCTGCGCGGCGGACTCCTCCTGTACGGGCCGCCCGGCTGCGGCAAGACGTTCGTGGCGCGGGCCGTCGCCGGTGAACTCGGCGCGAGCTTCCTGTCGGTGTCCGTCGACGACGTCCTCGACATGTGGATGGGCAACTCCGAGCGCAACATGCACGAGGTCTTCGAGACGGCCCGGCGCAAGGCGCCCTGCGTCGTCTTCCTCGACGAGCTCGACGCCCTGGGCGGCAAGCGCTCCCGCACGCAGTCCAGCGGCATGCGCAACACCGTCAACCAGCTGCTCACCGAGCTCGACGGCGTCGACGCCGCGGCCAACGAGGGCGTCTTCGTGCTCGCCGCGACCAACGTCCCCTGGGACGTCGACCTCGCCCTGCGCCGCCCAGGACGCTTCGACCGCACCCTGCTCGTGCTGCCGCCGGACGCCCCGGCCCGCGACGCGATCCTCCGCTACCACCTGCGGGAACGCCCCATCGAGAACGTCGAGTTGGGCAGACTGGTGAAGCTGACCGACGGCTTCTCCGGCGCCGACCTGGCCCATCTGTGCGAGTCCGCGGCGGAGACCGCGCTGCTCGACTCGGCGCGCACCGGCACCGTCCGCCTGATCGGCATGAAGGACCTGCTCGGCGCCGCCCGGCAGATCACCCCGTCCACCGAGCCCTGGTTCGCGTCCGCCAGGAACGTGGCGATGTACGCGAACGAGGGCGGTCAGTACGACGACCTCGTCGCCCACCTGAAGAGGAAGCGGAAGCTGTGACACCGGAGCAGACCACCGAGCGCGCCGACGCCCTGCTGGACCTCGGCCGGCCCGACGAGGCGGCGGCCCTGCTGTCCGCCCGGCTTGCCGAGGCGCCCGACGACGCCCGCGCCTGGGCGGCCCTGGCCCGCTGCCACAACGCCGCGAACCGGTCCGCCGACGCCCTCGCCGCCACCGACGAGGCGCTGCGCCACCAGCCGGAGTACGCGCTCGCCCTGCTCTACCGCTCCACCGCGCTGCGCGGCCTCGGCCGGATGCCCGACGCCGCGGACGCGCTGCGCTCGGCGATCCGGCTCGCCCCGCACTCCGGGTACGCGCACGCGATGCTCGGCGAGGTGCAGTCGTTCCGGGCGCTGCGCGGCGAGGAGGGGGCGCAGGAGCTGCGGCAGGAGGCGGCCGACTGCGCGCGAGAGGCCGTCCGGCTGTCGCCCGAGGACCCGGCGATGTACATGAGCGCCTGGAAGGTCGCGGCGGCGGTCGGCGACGAGGCCGCCAAGGACCGGCTGGAGAAGGCGATCCTCCGGCTCGACCCCAGCCACGCCTTCGCCCTGGGGGAGCAGACCCGCAAGGCCGCCGCCGTCCCGGGCGCGCGGGCCGCGGACACCGCCGACCGGGTCGCGGACGCCCTCGCCACGGCCCCGCAGAGCCACACGATGCGGGACGAACTGGACAGCGCTTCCTACCGCTTGCTGCGCGGCACCCGCTGGCTCGCCCTGCTCTGCCTCCTGGGCGCGGCCCTGGGGCTCGATCTGATCACGGGGGAGCGCGAGCTGCCGCTGCCGCTCGGACAGCGCCTGTGGGACGTCCTGCTGCTCGCCGTGGTGTGGGTGCTCGGCGCGCTGCTGCGCTACCGCAAGCGGCGCAGGGGCGTCCGGCTGACCGTGCGGTCCCTGCTCGGCCGCGACGGCTGGGCCCGCCTCGCGCTCGGCCAGGCGGTGGGGGTGACCGCGGTCGCGGTGCTGCTGCTCCTGGTGCCGTGGACGTCGACCGGGATCCCGGCGACCGTGTTCTGGATCGTCCTCGTGACCACTTTGCTCACGATGTACGTGGATCGTCCCTATACGCGGCAGATGTTCAAGCAGGCGCGGCAGCGGCGGCGTTGAGCCCGCCGCACGGCTCTCGCCCCCGCCCGCAACGCGGAAGGGCCGCCGCACCCGGTGACGGGAGCGGCGGCCCTTCGGCCGTTCACGGGAACCTCAGAGGACGCGGACCGCGCCGCTCGCCGGGTAGCCGGACAGGTCCTGGATGACGACGCCCTTGGACGGGTTGGCGGCGTCGAGGTACTGGCCGTTGCCGATGTAGACGCCGACGTGGTACGCCGAGCCCGCGCCGCCCCAGTACAGGAGGTCGCCCACCTGGATGTTGGAGAGGGAGACCGGGGTGCCGAAGGTCGACTGCTGCTGCGAGGTGCGCGGCAGGTCGACGCCGGCCTGCTTGAACGCGGCCTGGGTCAGACCGGAGCAGTCCCACGAGTTGGGGCCCGTGCCGCCCATCACGTACGCGTCGCCGACCTGAGCCTTCAGGAAGCTGATGACGGCACCGACGGAGCCGCTGGCGGGCGCCGCGACGGACTCGGACGCGGAGGAGGCCGAGGCGAGCGTGGTGCGCTCGCTGGAGCGGGAGGCGGCCTGCTCGGCGGCCTCGCGCTCGGCCTTCGCCTTCGCGGCGGCCTCGGCCTTCTTCTTGGCCTCCGCCTTCTTCTCGGCGGCGAGCTGGTCCTTCTTCGCCTGGTCGGCAGCCTTGGCGAACGCCTCGTCGCGCTCGGCCTGGAGCTGGTAGTTGGCCGCGGCCTGCTGCGTGGCGTCCGCGGACTGGGCGACCTGCGTGGACAGGTCGGCGGTGAGCGTGGGCAGCTCGATGGTCTGCGTCACCGGCTCGGCAGCGTTCGCCGCACCGGACGCACCAGCCACTGCCAGGGTGCTGAGGACGCCACCGGTAACTCCGGCGCGCAGGGCCATCTTCGAGGCGCTGCGACGGGGCTTCCGGTGGCTGGGTATGTGAGCGGTGTGGGACATGAGTACAACCGCTATCAGGGCTTCACGGTTCCCATCAAGAAACGTGTGGTGCGCCACAGTTGTGAAGATGAGACCTGAATCCCGGGCGTGGCGGCCCTTATTGACGCCGTAAAGGGCAATACGGACACCCTTGATCGACGCTGTGATCTAGGGGTTTCCGCAATACGCCCGAATTGCCCGACGCCTACCACTCGTTGACACGGTTGGCCAAGCCCGGTTTCCAGTGCCCGATTTGCGTGTGGCGCAGGTCACATGGAACCCCTAGGGGTCGGCCCCCGCGTCCACTTCCGTCCACACCCCTCCCTCTGATGTGTGAACGACGGCCACTATCAGCCAGTCCTGTCCAGCGCCAATTTGCTTGCAGAGTGCACCGCTTGATAGTGCGGCACGGCTGCGACCTGCGGTAACCGGGCAAGTTGTCACCTCTGGTGATCACTCAGGTGCTTCGAGTGTGAAGATCACCGCTCATCCGACTTCATGATCCTTCGTCAGGTGGTGGAGATCACAAAGTAGTTGGCGCACCCCGTGTCGCAGATCACAGAGTGCCGGGCATAGGATGCGGGGCAGTTGGGCTTGTGACCTGCTTCACATGTAAGCGATCTTCGACCGTTTGCAGGAGGGGCGGGGGTGCGAGTCCGTGCAACCGCCAGCAGTCAGCGCCGACTGAGAGGAGCGAGGAGCGGTGAACGCCTATGCGCCCATCCTCGTACTGGGAGCCCTCGGGGCAGGCTTTGCGATCTTCTCCGTGGTCATGGCCACGCTTATCGGTCCAAAGCGGTACAACCGGGCCAAGCTTGAAGCCTATGAGTGCGGGATCGAGCCGACCCCCACGCCGGCCGGTGGCGGCCGCTTCCCCATCAAGTACTACCTGACGGCGATGCTCTTCATCGTCTTCGACATCGAGATCGTCTTCCTCTACCCCTGGGCCGTCACCTTCGACGCCCTGGGGCTTTTCGGGCTCGTGGAGATGCTGCTCTTCGTGCTCACCGTCTTTGTCGCGTACGCGTATGTGTGGCGGCGCGGCGGCCTGGAATGGGACTGAGCCCCGTACAGGGGAGACCAGGAGCCACAGAGCAATGGGACTCGAAGAAAAGCTGCCGAGCGGATTCCTGCTGACCACCGTCGAGCAGGCCGCGGGCTGGGTGCGCAAGTCGTCCGTCTTTCCCGCCACGTTCGGGCTCGCGTGCTGCGCCATCGAGATGATGACGACGGGCGCGGGACGCTACGACCTGGCGCGGTTCGGCATGGAGGTGTTCCGCGGATCGCCCCGCCAGGCGGACCTGATGATCGTGGCCGGGCGGGTCAGCCAGAAGATGGCGCCCGTCCTGCGCCAGGTCTATGACCAGATGCCCAACCCCAAGTGGGTCATCTCCATGGGGGTCTGCGCCTCGTCCGGCGGGATGTTCAACAACTACGCGATCGTGCAGGGCGTCGACCACATCGTCCCGGTCGACATCTATCTGCCCGGCTGCCCGCCGCGCCCCGAGATGCTGATGGACGCGATCCTCAAGCTCCACCAGAAGATCCAGGGCTCCAAGCTCGGCGTGAACGCCGAGGAGGCGGCCCGTGAGGCGGAGGAAGCGGCGCTCAAGGCACTCCCGACGATCGAGATGAAGGGGCTGCTGCGATGAGTGACGCGAACGGCGCCAAGGGGCCCGACGGGGCCAACCCCGAGAAGGATCTCGGCGCCTCCAACCTGCCGGGGCAGCGCGGCGACGCCGGCGAGGAGATCCGCGTCCAGCGCGGCATGTTCGGCGCCGACAACGGCGGAGACACGTCAGGTTATGGCGGACTCGTCCGCTCCGTCCGGCTTCCCGGTGAGGCCACCCGCCCCTACGGCGGCTGGTTCGACGAGGTGGCCGACGAACTGGAGGGCGCCCTGGAGGAACAGGGCCTCGTCCCCGAGAACGCCATCGACAAGACGGTCGTCGACCGCGGCGAGCTCACCTTCCACATCGAGCGCGAGCACCTGGTCCGCGTCGCCCACACGCTGCGCGACGACCCGGCCCTGCGCTTCGAGCTGTGCACGGGGGTGAGCGGCGTCCACTACCCCGGCGACAAGGGCCGGGAGCTGCACGCCGTCTACCACCTGCGGTCGATCACCCACAACCGGCTGATCCGCCTCGAGGTGTCCATGCCCGACACGGACCCGCACGTCCCGTCCCTGGTCCCCGTGTATCCCACGAACGACTGGCACGAGCGCGAGACGTACGACTTCTTCGGCATCGTCTTCGACGGCCACCCCGCGCTGACGCGGATCATGATGCCGGACGACTGGCAGGGCTTCCCGCAGCGCAAGGACTACCCCCTCGGCGGCATCCCCGTCGAGTACAAGGGCGCCCAGATCCCGGCTCCGGACCAGCGGAGGTCGTACTCGTGACCACACCCCACGCAACCCCCCGTGCCACCACCGAAGGCACCGTCTACACGGTCACCGGAGGTGACTGGGACGAGATCGTCGAGTCCGCGGCCAAGTCCGACGACGAGCGCATCATCGTCAACATGGGACCCCAGCACCCGTCCACGCACGGCGTGCTGCGCCTGATCCTGGAGATCGACGGCGAGACGGTCACCGAGGCCCGCTGCGGCATCGGCTACCTGCACACGGGCATCGAGAAGAACCTCGAGTACCGCACGTGGACGCAGGGCACCACGTTCGTGACGCGCATGGACTACCTGACGCCGTTCTTCAACGAGACGGCGTACTGCCTCGCCGTCGAGAAGCTCCTCGGCATCGAGGACGAGGTCCCCGACCGCGCGAGCATCATCCGGGTCCTGCTCATGGAGCTGAACCGGATGTCCTCGCACCTGGTCTGCATCGCCACCGGCGGCATGGAACTCGGCGCCACGACGATCATGATCTACGGCTTTCGTGATCGTGAACTCATTCTCGACATCTACGAGTTGATCACCGGCCTGCGGATGAACCACGCGTACGTCCGGCCCGGCGGGCTCGCCCAGGACCTGCCGCCCGGCGCGGTGGACCAGCTCCGCGAGTTCGTGAAGAAGATGAAGAAGAACCTTCCCGAGTACGACAAGCTCGCCACCGGGAACCCCATCTTCAAGGCCCGCATGCAGGACGTCGGGTACCTCGACCTCGCGGGCACCATGGCGCTCGGCGCCACGGGACCGATCCTGCGCTCCGCCGGCCTGCCGCACGACCTGCGCAAGGCGCAGCCGTACTGCGGCTACGAGACGTACGACTTCGACGTCCCGACCGCCGACACCTGTGACTCCTACGGGCGCTTCCTGATCCGCCTGGAGGAGATGCGCCAGTCGCTGCGCATCATCGAGCAGTGCCTGGACCGGCTCGCGCCCGGCCCGGTCATGGTCGGCGACAAGAAGATCGCCTGGCCCGCCCAACTGGCCCTCGGCCCGGACGGTCTCGGCAACTCGCTCGACCACATCAAGAACATCATGGGCACCTCCATGGAGGCCCTCATCCACCACTTCAAGCTGGTGACCGAGGGCTTCCGCGTCCCGCCGGGACAGGCGTACACCGCCGTGGAGTCGCCCAAGGGCGAGCTCGGTGTGCACGTCGTGTCCGACGGCGGCACCCGCCCCTTCCGGGTCCACTTCCGCGACCCGTCCTTCACCAACCTGCAGGCCATGGCGGCGATGTGCGAGGGCGGCCAGGTCGCCGACGTCATCGTCGCCGTCGCGTCCATCGACCCCGTGATGGGAGGCGTCGACCGGTGACCACCAGTTCTTCAGGGTCCACGGGGCAGGGTGTCAGCCTCGGCATGCCCGTGCTGCCCGCCCCTGCCTACCCGGACGACGTCCGAGCCCGCCTGGAGGCGGACGCGAAGGAGGTCATCGCCCGCTACCCCGGCTCCCGGTCGGCCCTGCTGCCGCTGCTGCACCTCGTGCAGGCGGAGGAGGGGCACGTCACGCGCACCGGAATGCAGTTCTGCGCGGATGTGCTCGACCTGACCACCGCCGAGGTCACCGCCGTCGCGACCTTCTACTCGATGTACCGGCGCAAGCCGAGCGGCGACTACCAAGTGGGCGTCTGCACCAACACGTTGTGCGCGGTCATGGGCGGCGACGCCATCTTCGAGTCGCTCCAGGAGCACCTCGGCGTCGGCAACAACGGCACCACCGAGGACGGCAAGATCACGCTGGAGCACATCGAGTGCAACGCCGCTTGTGATTTCGCTCCCGTGGTGATGGTCAACTGGGAGTTCTTCGACAACCAGACGCCCGCCTCCGCCAAGCAGCTGGTCGACGACCTGCGCGCGGGCACGGAGGTGTCGCCCACCCGCGGCGCCCCCCTGTGCACGTTCAAGGAGACCGCCCGCATCCTGGCCGGCTTCCCCGACGAGCGCGAGGGCGCCGTCGAGGCGAGCGGCAGCGCGGGTCCGGCCTCCCTGATCGGGCTGCGCCTGGCCAAGGGGGAGACCAGCCCCGCGCGCGTGGTCCACCCGCGCGCGGCGGCCACCGAGGGCGAGGCGCCGCACGACCCGTCGCCCACCGAGCACCTCAGCTCGCACGACGCGCCGCAGGACACATCGGCCTCCGACCCGGCCCACCCAGCGGGCCCGACCGCCGAGGAGGGGGAGTGATGACCTTGGCAGCCGAGATCGACAACAACGACACCAGCCCGGAGAAGCTGCTCGCACCGGTCCTGTCGGCCTTCTGGGACGAGGACAAGTCCTGGTCCCTGGACGTGTACCGCCGGCACGAGGGCTACGAGGGGCTGCGCAAGGCCCTCGCGATGTCGCCGGACGACCTGATCGCCTACGTGAAGGACTCGGGGCTCCGCGGGCGTGGTGGCGCCGGCTTCCCGACGGGGATGAAGTGGCAGTTCATCCCGCAGGGAGACGGCAAGCCTCACTATCTTGTTGTCAACGCCGACGAGTCGGAGCCGGGGACCTGCAAGGACATCCCGCTCCTGTTCGCCAATCCGCACAGCCTCATCGAGGGCATCGTGATCGCCTGTTACGCGATCCGTTCGGAGCACGCGTTCATCTACTTGCGCGGTGAAGTGGTCCCCGTACTGCGGCGGTTGCACGAGGCCGTGCGCGAGGCCTACGCCGCGGGGTACCTCGGGCAGAACGTCCACGGGTCCGGCCTCAACCTGGAACTCACCGTGCACGCCGGCGCAGGCGCGTACATCTGTGGTGAGGAGACCGCACTCCTGGACTCGCTCGAGGGCCGCCGTGGCCAGCCGCGACTCCGTCCCCCCTTCCCCGCGGTCGCGGGCCTCTACGCGTGCCCCACTGTCGTGAACAACGTCGAGTCCATCGCGTCGGTTCCCGCGATCATCAATCGGGGCAAGGACTGGTTCAAGTCGATGGGGAGCGAGAAGTCCCCCGGCTTCACCCTCTACTCGCTCAGCGGCCACGTCGCCAACCCCGGCCAGTACGAGGCCCCGCTCGGCATCACCCTGCGCCAGCTGCTCGACATGAGCGGCGGCATCCGCCCCGGGCACCAGCTCAAGTTCTGGACGCCCGGAGGCAGTTCGACCCCCATGTTCACCGAGGAACACCTCGACGTGCCCCTCGACTACGAGGGCGTCGGCGCCGCCGGATCGATGCTCGGCACCAAGGCGCTGCAGTGCTTCGACGAGACGACGTGCGTGGTGCGCGCGGTCACGCGGTGGACCGAGTTCTACGCCCACGAGTCCTGCGGCAAGTGCACGCCGTGCCGCGAAGGGACGTACTGGCTCGTGCAGTTGCTGCGCGACATCGAGGCCGGCAAGGGCTCGATGGACGACCTCGACAAGCTGAACGACATCGCCGACAACATCAACGGCAAGTCGTTCTGCGCCCTCGGCGACGGCGCCGCCTCGCCGATCTTCTCCTCGCTGAAGTACTTCCGCGAGGAGTACGAGCAGCACATCACGGGCAAGGGCTGCCCCTTCGATCCGGCCCGCTCGACTCTCTGGGCCGACCGGACCGACCAGCACCGCACGGAGGTGAACGCGTGACTGTGACCACCAACGCTCCCTCCGGGGGCGGCGAGGCGGCGGTCCCGCCGGAGGACCTGGTCTCCCTGACCATCGACGGCATCGAGATCAGCGTCCCCAAGGGGACGCTGGTGATCCGGGCCGCCGAACTGCTCGGCATCGAGATCCCCCGGTTCTGCGACCATCCGCTCCTGGACCCGGCCGGCGCCTGCCGCCAGTGCATCGTGGAGGTGGAGGGCCAGCGCAAGCCGATGGCGTCCTGCACCATCACCTGCACCGACGGCATGGTGGTCAAGAGCCAGCTCTCCTCGCCCGTCGCCGAGAAGGCGCAGCGCGGCGTGATGGAGCTGCTGCTCATCAACCACCCGCTGGACTGCCCGGTCTGCGACAAGGGCGGCGAGTGCCCGCTGCAGAACCAGGCCATGTCGCACGGCCAGGCCGACTCGCGGTTCGAGGGCAGGAAGCGCACCTACGAGAAGCCGGTGCCGATCTCCACGCAGGTGCTGCTCGACCGCGAGCGGTGCGTGCTGTGCGCCCGGTGCACCCGGTTCTCGAACCAGATCGCGGGCGACCCCATGATCGAGCTGATCGAGCGTGGTGCCCTGCAGCAGGTCGGCACGGGTGAGGGCGACCCCTTCGAGTCGTACTTCTCCGGGAACACGATCCAGATCTGCCCGGTGGGCGCGCTCACCTCGGCGGCGTACCGGTTCCGCTCCCGGCCCTTCGACCTGGTCTCGTCCCCGTCGGTGTGCGAGCACTGCGCGGGCGGCTGCGCGACGCGCACCGACCACCGGCGCGGCAAGGTCATGCGCCGCCTCGCGGCCAACGACCCCGAGGTCAACGAGGAGTGGATCTGCGACAAGGGCCGCTTCGGCTTCCGCTACGCGCAGAAGCCCGACCGGCTCACCACGCCCCAGGTGCGGGACGCGGAGACCGGTGAACTGCGGGACGCGTCCTGGCCGGAGGCCCTGGAGGCCGCCGCCCGCGGGCTCGCCGAGGCGCGCGGCCGGGCCGGTGTCCTCACCGGTGGCCGCCTCACCGTCGAGGACGCCTACGCGTACAGCAAGTTCACCCGTGTCGCCCTCGACACGAACGACATCGACTTCCGCGCGCGCGTGCACAGCAGCGAGGAAGCCGACTTCCTGGCCGCGCGGGTCGCGGGTCGCGGTCGTGACCTCGACGGCAGCGGCGTCACCTACCGCTCGCTGGAGAAGGCCCCGGCCGTCCTCCTGGTCGGCTTCGAGTCGGAGGAGGAGGCGCCCGGCGTCTTCCTCAAGCTCCGCAAGGCGTGGCGGACGCACGGCCAGCGGGTCTTCTCGCTCACCACGCACGCGACGCGCGGTCTGGAGAAGGCCGGCGGCACCCTGCTGGCCGCCGCGCCCGGCACCGAGACCGAGTGGCTGGACGCGCTCGCCTCCGGGTTCGGCCTGGAGGACGGGGGAGCGGCCGCCGCCGAGGCGCTGCGCTCGGAGGGCGCGGTGATCGTCGTCGGGGAACGCCTCGCGGCCGTCGCGGGCGGGCTCACCGCCGCGGTTCGGGCCGCGTCCGCGACCGGCGCCCAGCTGGTGTGGATCCCGCGCCGGGCCGGTGAGCGCGGCGCCGTCGAGGCGGGCGCGCTGCCGTCGCTGCTGCCGGGCGGCCGTCCGGCGACCGACCCGCGCGCGCGGGAGGAGGTCGCCGCCGCCTGGGGCGTGGCCGAACTGCCGCACCGCTTCGGCCGGGACACCGGCCAGATCGTCGAGGCCGCCGTCACCGGCGAGCTGCGGGCCCTGGTGGTGGCGGGCGTCGAGATCGCCGACCTGCCCGCGCCGGCCCGCGCGCGTGAAGCGCTTCACGAGGTCGGGTTCCTGGTCTCCCTGGAGCAGCGGCCGAGCGAGGTCACCGAGCACGCCGACGTCGTCCTCCCGGTGGCCGCGGTCGCCGAGAAGGCGGGCACGTTCCTCAACTGGGAGGGCCGGGCCCGGATGTTCGAGGCCGCGCTGAAGCCCGACCAGATGACGCGCCGCGTCGCCCCGACCGACGGGCGCGTGCTGCAGATGCTGGCCGACGCGATGGACGTCCACCTGGGCCTGCCCGACCTGCGCTCCGCGCGCGGCGAGCTGGACCGCCTGGGCAACTGGGACGGGCCGCACGCCACCGAACCGCTGGAAACCGGCACGCAGGTGCCGCGGCCCGCGAGCGGGGAGGCCGTGCTCGCCGGGCACCGGCTGCTGCTCGACCAGGGCCGCCTCCAGGACGGCGACGAGGCGCTGGCCGGTACCCGGCACGCCGCCCACGCGCGCGTGTCCGCCGCCACGGCCGCCGAGGCGGGCGTGAAGGACGGCGACGTGCTGGCCGTCACCGGGACCGCCGGATCGGTGCACCTGCCGCTCCAGGTCACGGAGATGCCCGACCGGGTCGTCTGGCTGCCGCTGAACTCCACGGGCGGCGGCGTCGCTTCGGACACGGGTGCCGTCCCCGGTGACCTCGTGAAGATCGGCCCGGCCGTCGCCGCCGAGGCTCCGGAGGTGCAGTCATGAGCCCAGCAGCAGTCAACCCGATGGCACTCGAAGACCTGTCGATGTTCGGCACCGACCCGTGGTGGCTCGTCGTCATCAAGGCGGTCTTCTGCTTCGCCTTCCTGATGGTGACCGTGCTGTTCTCCATCGTGTGGGAGCGCAAGGTCGTCGCCTGGATGCAGCTGCGCATCGGCCCCAACCGGCACGGCCCCTGGGGCATGCTCCAGTCGCTCGCCGACGGCATCAAGCTGATGCTCAAGGAAGACCTGGTCGTCAAGCGCGCGGACAAGGTCGTCTACATCCTCGCGCCGGTCGTCGCCGCGATCCCCGCCTTCATGGCGATCGCCGTGATCCCGTTCGGCCCGTCGGGCAACGAGATCTCGATCTTCGGCCACCGCACGGCGATGCAGCTCACCGACCTGCCGATCGCGATGCTCTACATCCTCGCGGTCGCCTCCGTCGGCATCTACGGCATCGTCCTCGCGGGCTGGTCGTCCGGGTCGACGTACCCGCTCCTGGGCGGTCTGCGGTCCTGCGCGCAGATGATCTCGTACGAGATCGCGATGGGCGCGGCCTTCGCCTCGGTGTTCCTCTACTCGGGCTCGATGTCCACCTCGGAGATCGTCGCCCAGCAGCAGGACCGCTGGTACATCGTGCTGCTGCCCGTCTCGTTCCTGATCTACATCGTGACGATGGTCGGCGAGACGAACCGCGCTCCGTTCGACATGCCGGAGTCCGAGGGCGACCTCGTCGGCGGCTTCAACACCGAGTACTCGTCCATCAAGTTCGCGATGTTCATGCTCGCCGAGTACGTGAACATGGTGACGGTCTCGGCGGTGTCCGTGACGCTCTTCCTGGGCGGCTGGCGCGCACCGTGGCCGGTCTCCACGTTCTGGGAGGGCGCGAACCACGGCTGGTGGCCGATGCTCTGGTTCGTCATCAAGGTCCAGCTGCTGCTGTTCTTCTTCATCTGGCTGCGCGGCACGCTCCCGCGCGTGCGCTACGACCAGCTGATGAAGCTCGGCTGGAAGGTGCTCATCCCGGTCTCCGTGGTGTGGCTGATGCTCGTCGCGACGGTGCGGACGCTGCGGAACGAGAACATCGGCTTCGGCAACATCCTGCTGTACGTCGCCGGGGGCATCCTCGTGGTCCTGGTGCTCACATACATCGCGGACCTCTTCCGCGACCGGGGAGCCGAGCAGGGCGCGGCAGCCGAGGAGCCGACGGCCTTCGACCCGATGGCGGGCGGGTTCCCCGTGCCGCCGCTGCCCGGACAGACCCTGCCGCCCGTGCCGCGCAGGCGTTCCCGCCAGGAGCGGGAGTTGATTGTCAGTGGTGGCCCCGATACTGCGAGTGACGAATCACTTGGCGGATCTCGTGACGGAAAGGAGGCGTCCGATGGCTGACGAGACGAACGCGACGAACGAGAAGGACACCAAGCCAGGGTTCCAGAACCCCGTCGCCGGCTTCGGCGTGACCTTCAAGGCCATGTTCAAGAAGCGGCTGACCGAGCAGTACCCGGAGGAGCAGAAGACCACCGCTCCCCGCTTCCACGGCAGGCACCAGCTCAACCGCCATCCGGACGGCCTGGAGAAGTGCGTCGGCTGCGAGCTGTGCGCCTGGGCCTGCCCGGCGGACGCCATCTACGTGGAGGGCGCGGACAACACCGAGGAGGAGCGCTACTCCCCGGGCGAGCGGTACGGCCGCGTCTACCAGATCAACTACGCCCGCTGCATCCTGTGCGGTCTGTGCATCGAGGCGTGCCCCACGCGCGCGCTGACGATGACGAACGAGTTCGAGCTCGCCGACAGCAGCCGCGCCAACCTGATCTACACCAAGGAGCAGCTGCTCGCCGGCCTGGAGGAGGGCATGGTCGAGTCGCCGCACTCGATCTTCCCCGGCATGGACGAGCAGGACTACTACCGGGGTCTGGTGACGGAGGCGGCGCCCGGCACCGAGCGCCAAGTCGCCGTCTCCAAAGGCGAGAAGCCCGAAGAGCAGGAGGTGGAGGCATGAGCGCGCAGCTCGCCGCTTACTCCACTTCCACGGGTGAGGCCTTCCAGTTCTGGATCCTCGGCACCGTCGCCGTCATCGGCGCGCTGTGCACGATCCTGATGAAGAAGGCGGTGCACAGCGCCCTCTGTCTGGCCGGGACCATGGTCGTCCTCGCGGTGTTCTACCTGGCCAACGGCGCGTACTTCCTGGGCATCGTGCAGATCGTCGTCTACACGGGCGCGATCATGATGCTGTTCCTCTTCGTGGTCATGCTCGTCGGCGTCACCGCCGCGGACTCCCTGAAGGAGACCATCAAGGGGCAGCGCTGGCTCGCCGCCCTGTGCGGTCTCGGCTTCGGCGTCCTGCTGATCGCAGGCATCGGGAACGCGTCGCTGCACCAGTTCAACGGCCTGGCGAAGGCGAACGCCGGGGGGAACGTGGAGGGTCTCGCGGCCCTCATCTTCACCAAGTACGTCTTCGCCTTCGAGATCACCGGCGCCCTGCTGATCACGGCCACGGTCGGCGCGATGGTGCTCACGCACCGCGAGCGCACCGAGCGGGCCAAGACCCAGCGCGAGCTGGCCGAGCAGCGGGTGCGCGAGGGCAAGCACCTCCCGCCGCTGCCCGCCCCGGGCGTCTACGCCCGGCACAACGCGGTGGACATCGCGGGCCTGCTGCCCGACGGCACCCCGTCGGAGCTCACGGTCATGCAGACGCTGCGTGAGCGCGGTCAGATCCGGGACGTCTCCGGTGAGGCGCTCAGTGATCTGAAGGCCCTGGAGCAGCGGTCGGCCGACCGCCTGGAGCGCTCGGACGAGCGGGCCGAGGAGGCGTCGAAGTGAATCCGGTCAACTACCTGTATCTCGCCTGCCTGTTGTTCACGATCGGCGCGACCGGCGTGCTCATCAGGCGGAACGCGATCGTCGTGTTCATGTGCATCGAGCTGATGCTGAACGCGTGCAACCTCGCGTTCGTCGCGTTCTCCCGGATGCACGGCAATCTCGACGGCCAGATCTTCGCCTTCTTCACGATGGTCGTCGCCGCCGCCGAGGTCGTGGTCGGGCTCGCGATCATCGTGTCGCTGTTCCGTTCCCGCCACTCGGCCTCGGTCGACGACGCCAGCCTGATGAAGCTGTAAGGGGTCGCATCCAGTGGAGAACCTGATTGCGCTGCTGGTAGCGGCGCCACTGCTCGGAGCGGCCGTACTGCTGTGCGGCGGGCGGGCGTTGGACCGGGTGGGTCATCTGCTCGGGACCCTGCTCGCGGCCGGCTCCTTCGTCATCGCGGTCGTGCTCTTCTCCGACATGCTCGGCAAGAGCCCGGAGGACCGCACGTTCAGCCAGCACCTGTTCAGCTGGATCCCCGTCGAGGGCTTCCAGGCGGACGTCGCGTTCCAGCTCGACCAGCTGTCGATGACGTTCGTGCTGCTGATCTCCGGTGTGGGCACGCTGATCCACATCTACTCGATCGGGTACATGGAGCACGACGAGCGGCGCCGCCGCTTCTTCGGCTACCTGAACCTGTTCCTCGCGGCGATGCTGCTCCTCGTACTCGCCGACAACTACCTGCTCCTGTACGTCGGCTGGGAGGGCGTGGGCCTCGCCTCGTACCTGCTGATCGGCTTCTGGCAGCACAAGCCGAGCGCGGCCACCGCCGCGAAGAAGGCGTTCCTGGTCAACCGCGTCGGCGACATGGGCCTGTCGATCGCGATCATGCTGATGTTCACGACGTTCGGCACGTTCGCCTTCGGCCCGGTGCTCGACAGCGTCGGGGACACCTCGGAGGGCAAGCTCACCGCGATCGGCCTGATGCTGCTGCTCGCCGCGTGCGGCAAGTCGGCGCAGGTCCCGCTGCAGTCCTGGCTCGGGGACGCGATGGAGGGCCCGACCCCGGTCTCGGCCCTCATCCACGCCGCGACCATGGTGACCGCGGGCGTGTACCTGATCGTGCGCTCCGGAGCGATCTTCAACGCGGCGCCGGACGCACAGCTGGTGGTCACCATCGTCGGAGCGGTCACGCTCCTGTTCGGTGCGATCGTCGGTTGCGCGAAGGACGACATCAAGAAGGCCCTGGCGGGCTCGACGATGTCGCAGATCGGCTACATGGTGCTGGCCGCGGGCCTCGGCCCGATCGGCTACGTCTTCGCGATCATGCACCTGGTGACGCACGGCTTCTTCAAGGCGGGGCTCTTCCTCGGCGCCGGTTCGGTCATGCACGGCATGAACGACGAGGTGGACATGAGGAAGTACGGCGCGCTGCGCAAGTACATGCCGGTCACCTTCGTGACGTTCGGCCTCGGGTACCTGGCCATCATCGGCTTCCCGGGCCTGTCCGGCTTCTTCTCCAAGGACAAGATCATCGAGGCGGCGTTCGCCAAGGGCGGGACGGAAGGCTGGATCCTCGGCTCCGTCGCCCTCCTCGGCGCCGCGATCACCGCGTTCTACATGACGCGCGTGATGATCATGACCTTCTTCGGTGAGAAGCGCTGGCAGCCCGACGCCGAGGGCCACGAGCCGCACCCGCACGAGTCGCCCTCGTCCATGACGATCCCGATGATCGTGCTCGCGGTCGGCTCGGTCTTCGCCGGTGGCTTCTTCTCCATCGGGGACCGCTTCCTGAACTGGCTGGAGCCCGTCACCGGCCACGACCACGGGCACGCGCCGATCAGCGCGGGCGTGGTCACCGGCGCCACCATGGTCTGCCTGGTGATCGGTGTGGGCATCGCCTGGCTCCAGTACGGGCGCCGCGAGATCCCGGTCGTCGCCCCGCGCGGTTCGCTGCTCACCCGGGCGGCCCGCCGCGACCTGCTCCAGGACGACTTCAACCACGTCGTCCTGGTGCGCGGCGGCGAGCACCTCACGCGCTCGCTCGTGTACGTCGACCACACCCTGGTCGACGGGGTGGTCAACGGGACGGCGGCGTCGGTCGGCGGCCTCTCCGGCCGGCTGCGCAAGCTCCAGAACGGCTACGTGCGCTCGTACGCCGTCTCGATGTTCGGCGGTGCGGCGGTCATCGTCGCCGCGACCCTGCTGATGAGGGCGGTCTGATACCCATGTCCTTTCCTCTGCTGACAGCGACGGCGGTGCTCCCGGCCGTGGGAGCCATCGCCACGGCCGCCGTACCGGCGAAGCAGCGCACCGCGGCCAAGTGGCTCGCGCTGCTGTTCTCGCTCGCGACCCTGGTGGTCGCGGCAGTGGTCGCGGTCCGCTTCGACCCGACCGGCGACCGCTACCAACTGACCGAGTCCCACGCCTGGATCGAGGACTTCGGGGTCCGCTACGAGCTGGGTGTGGACGGCATCGGGGTGGCGCTCATCGCGCTGACCGCGCTGCTCATCCCGTTCGTGATCCTCGCGGGCTGGCACGACGCCGACCCGCAGGAGACCGGTGCCGAGTCCCTTGGCAGCTTCGCTGCGGGGCGGTGGCGGCCGACGCAGGGCTTCTTCGCCCTGATCCTGCTGGTCGAGGCGATGGTGATCATCTCCTTCGAGGCCACCGACGTCTTCCTCTTCTACATCTTCTTCGAAGCCATGCTCATCCCGATGTACTTCCTCATCGGCGGCTTCGGCGACCGGGCGGGCCCGCACGGCGAGAAGGAGGCCGCGACCCAGCGCTCGTACGCGGCGGTCAAGTTCCTCCTCTACAACCTCGTCGGCGGCCTCATCATGCTGGCGGCCGTCATCGGTCTCTACGTGGTGGCGGGCAGCTTCTCGCTCTCGGAGATCGCCGAGGCCCGTGCGTCCGGCTCGCTCGACATGGCGACGAACACCGAGCGCCTGCTCTTCCTGGGCTTCTTCTTCGCCTTCGCGGTGAAGGCCCCGCTGTGGCCGCTGCACACCTGGCTGCCGAACGCGATGGGGGAGGCGACGGCCCCGGTCGCCGTGCTGATCACGGCAGTTGTCGACAAGGTCGGCACCTTCGCGATGCTCCGCTTCTGTCTCCAGCTGTTCCCGGAGGCCAGCAAGTGGGCGACGCCGGTGATCCTGGTGCTCGCGCTCATCAGCATCGTCTACGGCGCGCTGCTCGCGGTCGGCCAGCGCGACATCAAGCGGCTGGTCGCGTACGCGTCGATCTCGCACTTCGGCTTCATCATCATGGGCATCTTCGCGATGACCAGCCAGGGCCAGTCCGGCGCGACGCTCTACATGGTCAACCACGGCATCTCCACGGCCGCGTTGATGCTGGTCGCCGGGTTCCTGATCTCGCGGCGCGGCTCGCGGCTCATCGCGGACTACGGAGGTGTGCAGAAGGTCGCCCCGGTGCTCGCCGGCACGTTCCTGATCGGCGGTCTGGCCACCTTGTCGCTGCCGGGTCTCGCGCCGTTCGTGAGTGAATTCCTGGTCCTGGTCGGCACGTTCACGCGCTACCCGGTCGTCGGCATCATCGCCACGTTCGGCATCGTGCTCGCCGCGCTCTACACGCTGGTGCTGTACCAGCGCACGATGACCGGCCCGGTGAAGCCGTCGACGGAGGGCATCGCGGACCTGCGGGTGCGTGAGCTCGCGGTCGTCGTCCCGCTGATCGGCGTGCTGATCTTCCTGGGCGTCTACCCGAAGCCGCTCACCGAGCTGGTGAACCCGGCGGTCAAGCACACCATGTCCGACGTCCAGAAGAAGGACCCGAAGCCGGAAGTGGAGGCGGCCCACAAGTGAGTACGCCAACCGTCCACAGCCTGTGGACAACTGCCGCCGAGCCGATCTCCAAGATCGACGCCCCGAAGATCGAGTACGCGCAATTGTCGCCGACCTTGATCGTCATCGGTGCCGCCGTCCTGGGGATCCTGGTCGAGGCCTTCGTCCCGCGTAAGTCGCGCTACTACGTCCAGGCGTTCCTGGCGATCGTCGCGCTCGCGGCCGCCTTCGCGGCGGTCGTCGGGCTCGCGGCCGGCGGGTACGGCACCACCAAGGCGCACATCGCGGCCATGGGCGCGATCGCCGTCGACGGACCGGCGCTCTTCCTCCAAGGGACCATCCTGCTGGCCGGGTTGGTGTCGATCTTCACCTTCGCGGAGCGGCGGCTCGACCCGGAGGTGCACGGCAACCGCGTCGACTCGTTCGCCGCGCAGGCCGCCTCCGTGCCGGGCAGCGACAGCGAGAAGGCCGCGATCAAGGCCGGGTTCACCACCACCGAGGTGTTCCCGCTCGCGCTCTTCGCGATCGGCGGCATGCTGGTCTTCCCCGCGGCGAACGACCTGCTGACGCTGTTCATCGCCCTGGAAGTCTTCTCGCTCCCGCTGTACCTGCTGTGCGCCGTGGCCCGCCGCAAGCGGCTCATGTCGCAGGAGGCCGCGGTCAAGTACTTCCTGCTCGGCGCCTTCGCGTCGGCCTTCACCCTGTTCGGCATCGCGCTGCTGTACGGCTACGCGGGCTCGGTCTCGTACGCCACGGTGGCGAGCGTCGTCGACGGCTCGGTGACGACCGTCGACCCGGCCCTCGCCGACACGATGGGCAACGACGCGCTGCTGCTCATCGGCATGGCGCTGGTCGTCATGGGCCTGCTGTTCAAGGTCGGCGCCGTCCCCTTCCACATGTGGACGCCGGACGTCTACCAGGGCGCCCCGACGCCGGTCACCGGCTTCATGGCGGCGGCCACCAAGGTCGCGGCCTTCGGCGCGCTGCTCCGGCTCCTGTACGTGGTCCTGCCGGGGCTGCGCTGGGACTGGCGGCCGGTCATGTGGGCCGTCGCCATCGTCACGATGCTGGCCGGTGCGATCGTCGCGATCACCCAGACCGACATCAAGCGGCTGCTCGCGTACTCGTCGATCGCGCACGCCGGCTTCATCCTGGCCGGTGTCATCGCCACGTCGCCCGACGGCGTCTCGTCCGTCCTCTTCTACCTGGCGGCGTACTCCTTCGTCACGATCGGCGCGTTCGCCGTCGTGACGCTGGTGCGCGACGCGGGCGGCGAGGCGACGCACCTGTCGAAGTGGGCGGGGCTCGGCCGGCGTTCGCCGCTGGTCGCGGCGGTCTTCGCGGTGTTCCTGCTCGCCTTCGCCGGCATCCCGCTGACCTCCGGCTTCGCGGGCAAGTTCGCCGTGTTCAAGGCGGCGGCGGAGGGCGGCGCGGGCGCGCTGGTCGTGGTCGGTGTGGTGTCGTCGGCGATCGCCGCGTTCTTCTACATCCGGGTGATCGTCCTCATGTTCTTCAGCGAGCCGAAGGCGGACGGTCCGACCGTCGCCGTGCCGTCGCCGCTGACCATGACGACGATCGGCGTGGGGGTCGCGGTCACGATCGTGCTCGGACTCGCCCCGCAGTACTTCCTGGACCTGGCGGGTCAGGCCGGGGTGTTCGTGAGGTAGCCGCCGACGGCGCGGTCACGGTCAGGGCCCGGTGTCCCCGAGGGGGCGCCGGGCCCTGATGCGTGCCGGGGGAGCGGCCGTGCGACGGGAGGGCCATGCCACGGGGGCAGGGGGCAGGTTGGTATGTGCCCGGCGGGAACGGGGCGTGCCATCGTGACGGCACGTGCGGAGCATCAGCATCCATCCCCCTCCCCTGGAGTTGACATGGACGGAACATTAGGCGGGTTTCCGGGCGGCGCACCCGGCGACGGCACGCACCCCGGCGACGGCACGCACCCCGGTGAAGCGGCCGACGCCCCGGTCTCCGGCGGCCGGTCAGGGCCCTCCCGCAAGACGGTCCTCAGGGCCGCGCTCGCGGTCGGCGCCGCCCTCCCCGTCGCGCTGGCGGGCGCGAGCACCCCCGCCCTCGCCCGCACCGCCAGGGACGGCGGGCCGGCACCGGACCTCACCCCGACCTGCGACGACGGCGACGACCCGACGCCCGAACAGATCGAGGGCCCCTACTTCAAGCCGAACTCGCCGCAGCGCACCTCCCTGGTCGACGCGAGTACCCCCGGCACCCGCCTGGCGCTGAGCGGCTACGTCTTCGGTCGTGCCTGCAAGCCGGTCACGGGCGCCCTCCTCGACTTCTGGCAGGCGGACGTGAACGGCGCGTACGACAACGTCGGCTTCACCTTCCGCGGCCACCAGTACACCGACGCCCAGGGCGCCTTCCGGCTCGCCACGATCGTGCCGGGCCTGTATCCGGGCCGCACCCGGCACATCCACGTCAAGGTGCAGGCGCCGGGGCGGCCCGTCCTGACGACGCAGCTGTACTTCCCCGGGGAGCCGCGCAACAACACCGACTCGATCTTCGACCCGCGCCTGCTGATGACCGTGCGGGACGCCGGCGCGGGCAAGGAGGCCGCCTTCGACTTCGTCCTGGACGTGGCGCAGGGGCCAGGACCGGGTGAGCCGCCCGGCGGCACCTGGGCGGTCGGCACGGCCTACCAGGCGGGCGACAAGGTCACGTACGGGGGCGCGGGCTACACCTGCCTCCAGGCCCACACCGCCCAGCCGGGCTGGGAGCCGCCGGCGACGCCCGCGCTGTGGCGGGTGGGCTGACGCGGTCCGTACGGGACGGGTGGGGTGCCGGGCCGCGTGCCCGGCGCCTCACCGGCCCGGCGCGGAGGCTCACCGTCCACGGGCCTGTGGATAACTTTCCGCGTTGTCGTCGGTGCCCCCTATCGTTGCTGCAGACGTCGAACCACGGCGCACGGGGGATCAGCGATGAATGGGACTGAGGTCATGAGCGAGGTGACGGAGCGCGGGGCCGACAGTGCGGCCCTCGCCACGCTCCACCGCGTGTTCGGGTACGACGCCTTCCGCGGTGAGCAGGAGGCGATCATCGAGCACGTGGTGAGCGGCGGTGACGCCGTCGTGCTGATGCCGACCGGCGGCGGCAAGTCGCTCTGTTACCAGATCCCGGCCCTGGTCAGACCCGGCACGGGCGTCGTCGTCTCACCGCTGATCGCGCTCATGCAGGACCAGGTGGACGCGCTGCGGGCGCTCGGCGTGCGGGCCGGGTTCATGAACTCGACGCAGGACTTCGAAGAGCGCCGCCTGGTGGAGGCCGAGTTCCTCGCCGGTGAGCTCGACGTCATCTATCTGGCGCCGGAGCGGCTCCGGCTCGACTCCACCCTCGACCTGCTCTCGCGCGGCAGGATCTCCGTCTTCGCGATCGACGAGGCCCACTGCGTGGCGCAGTGGGGGCACGACTTCCGCCCCGACTATCTGTCGCTTTCCGTGCTCGGACAGCGCTGGCCGGACGTGCCGCGCATCGCCCTGACCGCGACGGCGACGCACGCCACGCACCAGGAGATCACCCAGCGCCTCGGCATGCCGGACGCCAAGCACTTCGTGGCGAGCTTCGACCGGCCGAACATCCAGTACCGGATCGTCGGCAAGGCCGACCCGAAGAAGCAGCTGCTGAGCTTCCTGAAGCAGGAGCACGAGGGCGACGCGGGCATCGTGTACTGCCTGTCGCGCAAGTCGGTGGAGGCCACCGCCGAGTTCCTCTGCAAGAACGGCATCGAGGCGGTTCCGTACCACGCGGGTCTCGACGCGGGCACGCGCGCGCGGCACCAGTCGCGCTTCCTGCGCGAGGAGGGCCTCGTCGTCTGCGCGACGATCGCGTTCGGCATGGGCATCGACAAGCCGGACGTCCGGTTCGTCGCGCACCTCGACCTGCCGAAGTCCGTCGAGGGCTACTACCAGGAGACGGGCCGCGCGGGCCGGGACGGCCTCGCGTCCACGGCGTGGATGGCGTACGGGCTGCAGGACGTCGTCCAGCAGCGCAAGCTGATCAACATGGGGGAGGGCGACGAGGCGTTCCGCCGCCGGGCGTCGTCCCACCTGGACGCGATGCTGGCGCTGTGCGAGACGGCGCAGTGCCGGCGCTCCCAGCTCCTGACGTACTTCGGTCAGGAGGCGCCCGGCGCCTGCGGCAACTGCGACACCTGTCTGACGCCGCCGGAGACCTGGGACGGCACGGTCGCCGCGCAGAAGATCCTCTCCACGGTGGTGCGGCTGGACCGGGAGCGGCGGCAGAAGTTCGGCGCGGGCCAGATCATCGACATCCTGATGGGCCGGCGCACCGCCAAGGTCATCCAGTTCGACCACGACCAGCTCTCCGTCTTCGGCATCGGCGAGGACCTGGCCGAGGCGGAATGGCGGGGTGTGGTGCGGCAGTTGCTGGCGCAGGGCCTCGTCGCGGTCGAGGGCGAGTACGGGACGCTGGTGCTCACCGAGGAGAGCGGGAGCGTGCTCGGGCGGCAGCGCGAGGTGCGGTTCCGCAAGGAGGCGAAGCCGGCCACGGCCGCGCGGGCCTCGCGGGAGCGCCGGCCCAAGGCGGCCGCGGTCGAGCTGCCTGCCGAGCTCGTCCCCGTCTTCGAGGCGCTGCGGGCCTGGCGCGGCGCGCAGGCGAAGGAGAACGGGGTGCCGGCGTATGTCATCTTCCATGACGCCACGCTCCGCGAGATCGCTCTGCAACAGCCGACGTCCATGGGGCAGTTGGGCACGATCGGGGGTGTCGGAGAGAAGAAGCTGGCCACGTGGGGGCCGGGCGTGCTGGAGGTTCTCGGCGGGCTCGATGGTTCCGGTTCCGGTTCCGATGTGGGTTCCGTTCCGGATGAGCTGGGGCCGGAGCCGGAGCCGGGACCCGAGCCGGACTTCGAGCCCGAGCCGGATGACGTGGACTGGTAGGCGGGGCGTCTGCGGGGTTCCGTTTCGATCGCGGGTGCGAGAAGCCCCACCGGCCCGCAGCGGCCGACGAAACGGAACCCGGCAGACGGCAGTGCGTCGTCCTACCGGTGACCCACGACGCGGCCCGTGACCTCGCCCAGGCCGACCCGGACGCCCCCGGGGCCGGGGGCCCACGCGGTCATCGTCACCACGTCACCGTCCTCCAGGAACCCCCGCTTGCCGTCGGGGAGTTCGAGGGGGCGCTGACCGTTCCAGGTCATCTCGATCAGGGAGCCGCGCTCGTTCTCCTCGGTGCCGCTGATCGTGCCCGAGCCGTAGAGGTCGCCGGTGCGCAGCGACGCGCCGTTGACCGTCATGTGGGCGAGCATCTGGGCGCCCGTCCAGTACATGCCGGAGAAGGGGGGCTCGGAGATGACGTGGCCGTTGAGGGAGACCGTGATGCGCAGGTCGTAGCCCGCGGGGTCGTCCGTGGCGTCCGTGTCGTCCAGGTAGGGGAGCAGCGGGACCGTCCGCTCCGGCGGTGCCGTGCGGGCCGCGTCCAGGGCGTCGAGCGGCGTGATCCATGCGGAGACCGAGGTGGCGAAGGACTTGCCGAGGTGCGGGCCGAGCGGCACCGTCTCCCAGTTCTGGATGTCGCGCGCCGACCAGTCGTTGAGGAGGCAGATGCCGAAGACGTGGTCGCGGTAGGACGCGAGGGGGACCGAGGTGCCCTGCGCGGACGGCACGCCCACGACGTAGCCGACCTCCGTCTCGATGTCGAGGCGGACCGACGGGCCGAAGACCGGCGCCGGGTCGGCGGGGCCCTTGCGCTGCCCCGACGGGCGGACGACATCGGTCCCGGAGACCACGACCGTGCCCGCCCGGCCGTGATAACCCACCGGCAGGTGCTTCCAGTTGGGCTTCAGCGGCTCCTCGTCGGGACGGAAGAGGCGGCCCAGGTTCGAGGCGTGGTTCTCGGAGGCGTAGAAGTCGACGTAGTCCGCGACCTCGAAGGGGAGGTGCAGCGTCACCGAGGCGAGCGGGTGCAGGAACGGGCGGACCGTGTCGCGGTGCGCCGGGACCGTCACCCAGGCGGTCAGCGCGCGGCGCACGTCCGACCACGCCGTACGGCCCGCCGCCAGCAGGGGGTTGAGCGTGGGCTGCGCGAGGAGCGCGGCGTACGGGGAGCCGAGGGCCAGGGCCGCGGCGCCCGCGTCCAGGACGTGGTCGCCGAGGCGGACGCCGACCCGGCGCTCACCGTCGGGGCCCTCGGAGAAGACTCCGTAAGGGAGGTTGTGCGCACCGAAGGGGTCGCCTTCGGGGAGGTCGAGCGGGGTGTGCTCGGAGGTGCCGGCCATGCCTACCTGCCTCACTTTCCATCGAGTGCGGCACACGTTACGTGGGAGTCGCCCGTTCGGGCAGTGCCTAAAGAGTTCGCAATGTCCGAATGACCCGTTGATGGAGTGGTCAGTTCCGGCTTAGCGTCTATGTCCGGTGGGCGCGGACGGGGTGGGTCCGGGTCCGAAGGGGGACACGTGGGGGGACCCGTGGCCAGGAGTGCCGGCAGTGCTCGGAGCGGTGCTGGACGTATGCCGTTCGCCGTGGACCGGGACGTGCCGGGCCTCATTGTGAAGTTCGGCGACTATCCGCTGCACCACGGAGGAGTGGGAGCCATCCGCAGCCTGGGGCGTCTCGGCGTCCCCATGTATGCGATCACCGAGGACCGCTACACGCCCGCGGCGGCCTCGCGCTATCTGCACCGGGCCTTTCCCTGGCGGACCACCGGGGCGGAGGAGCCGGCGCGGCTCGTCGACGGGCTGCTGCGCGTCGCGCGCCGGATCGGGCGGCCGACCGTGATGATCCCGACCGACGAGGAAGCGGCCGTCCTCATCGCGGAGCACCAGGAGCCGCTGGCGGCGGCCGGGTTCCTGTTCCCGCGCGTGGAGCGGGAGTTGGCCCGCCGGGTGGCCAGCAAGCAGGGGCTGCACGAGCTGTGCGTGGAGCACGGCATCCCGTCGCCGGCCGCCGCGTTCCCCGGGTCGTACGCGGACATCGAGGACTTTGCCGCGAAGGCCCGCTTCCCGGTGGTCGCGAAGAACCGGGAGGCGTTCACCCGCCGCTCGCGGCCCGCCGTGAACGGGACCACGAGGATCGCCTCGCCGGACGGCCTGCGCGAGCTCGCCCGGGACTGGGGCGAGCAGCCCGGCGTGATCCTCCAGGAGTACCTGCCGCGCGAGGACGCCGAGGACTGGATCGTGCACGCGTACGTCGACCAGGACTCCACGCCGCTCGCCATGTTCACCGGCGTCAAGGTCCGCTCGTGGCCGCCGCACGCGGGCATGACGGCGAACGCGTACGTCGTCGACAATCCGGAACTCGCGGACCTCGCCGCGCGTTTCGTCAAACAGATCGGCTTCACCGGCATCATCGACCTCGACCTGCGCTTCGACCGGCGCGACGGGCAGTACAAGCTGCTCGACTTCAATCCGCGGATGGGCGCCCAGTTCCGCCTGTTCGAGAACGAGTCGGGCGTCGACGTCGTCCGTGCCATGCACCTCGATCTGACCGGCCGCGCCGTCCCGGAGGGGGAACAGCGGGCGGGTCACCGGTACGTCGTGGAGAACATCGACCTGCCGGCGCTGCTCGCCTACCGGCGCAGCGGATACACGACCCCGCACGCCCCGTCCCGCGCGAGCGGCACGGAGCTGGCGTGGTGGGCGGCCGACGACCCGCGGCCGTTCTTCACGATGCTCGCCCGGTTCGTTCGGCCCGGGGCGAAGCATCTCTATCAGCTGTGGCGGACCAATCGCCGCGGCAGTGCGACCGGTTCGGCCGCCGCCTAGCGGAGGCCGGGCCGGCACGAAGTAAGTGACGCTGCGTCGTCCTGGGGAGGGACTTCGTGATCCATCCGGTAGCTGTGATCGGGGCCGGTCCGTACGGCCTGTCGACCGCCGCCCATCTTCGGGCGCGCGGCATACCTGTCAGGGTCTTCGGTGAACCCATGGTGAGCTGGCGCTCGCACATGCCCGAAGGCATGATCCTCAAGTCGGTCCCGTCCGCGTCGAACATCGACGCGCCGCAGCGCGGCCACGACCTCGTCGACTACTGCGACGCGGCCGGCATCGAGCGGCTCGTCACGGACGAGGACCTGATCTCGGCCGAGACCTTCGTCGCGTACGGGGACTGGTTCCAGAAGAAGCTGGTGCCCGAGCTGGAGCGGGTCCGGGTGGTGTCGGTGGACCGGCGCGGCACGGCGGGCTTCGAGCTGAAGCTGGACTCGGGCGAGCAGTTCACGGCGCGCGCCGTGGTCGTCGCCACCGGTCTGTCGGGCCTGGAGTACGTCCCGCGGGAGTTCGCGGCCGCCGTGCCGGACGGACCCACCCCCACGGGCCCGCTCTCGCACAGCGCCCAGCACCACGACCTGTCCCGGTTCGCCGGCCAGGAGCTGATCGTGGTCGGCGCGGGCCAGTCGGCGCTGGAGACGGCGGCGCTCGCGGCGGAGGCGGGCGCGAGCGTGAAGGTGGTCGCACGGGGGAAGGGCCGGGTCCGCTTCGGGGCGCCGCCCTGGGACCAGCCGCGCTTCCGCCCGGAGACACCCTTCGGCCGGGCCTGGTCGCTGTACGCGCTCACGTACTACCCCCACCAGTACCGCCAACTGCCGCCACAGGCACGCCACTTCCTGGTCCGGCGGGTGCTCGGCCCGCTCGGCGCGTGGTGGCTGCGCGAGCGGTTCGAGGGGAAGGTGGGCGTGCGGGACGTCGCCGGGGTGGAGCGGGTGACCGTGTCGGAGGGCGCGCCGGTCCTCACGGTCCGTACGCACGGCGGCCGGCTCGACGACATCGCCGCGGACCACGTCATCGCGGCGACGGGATACCGCGTCGACCTGGCCGCGATGCCGTTCCTCGGCGAGGGCCTGCGCACCCGCCTCGCCACCAGCCGGGGCACCCCGCGGCTGGGCGCCGGCTATGTGTCCTCGGTGCCCGGCCTGTACTTCACGGGCATGCTGGGCGGTTCGTCGTACGGGCCGGTGATGCGGTTCGTGTGCGGCACGGAGTTCGCCTCGCCGCGGCTCGCGCGGCATCTGGCGGCGGCGCACGGCTAGTTCGCCGCTGCCCGGGCCGCCACCGGGCCTTCGGTGCGGGCGCGCGCCGAAGGCCCGGTGCCGGGGCGGATCCCGGGGGCCGATCCTGGGTGCGTCCATTACCACACCAACCCCATGCGGCCGGTAGTCGACGGGTCGTTGGGGCTGCTGGTCCGTATTCTTCGGATCATGGCCGCACCCGCATATGCACTCATCGCCACTGACCTGGACGGAACGCTGCTGCGCAGCGACGACACCGTCTCGGACCGGACCCGCGCAGCCCTGGCCGCAGCCACCGCCGCAGGGGCCCGGCACATCGTGGTGACGGGCCGCCCCGCACCGCGGGTGAAGCCGCTCCTCGACGACCTGGGGGAGGGTGGGCTCGCGGTGTGCGCGCAGGGCGCGCAGTTGTACGACGCGGCGCACGACCGGCTCCTGTGGTCCCTCACCCTCGACCGCGAACTCGCCGAGCAGGCGATCGGGAAGATCGAGGCGGAGGTCGGGCAGCTGTACGCGGCCGTCGACCAGGACGGCGTGGAGGGCCTCACCCTCATCGAGCCCGGCTACCTGATGCCGCACCCCACGCTCCCCGCCGTCCGGGTGCACCGCCGCGCGGAACTGTGGGCGCAGCCGATCAGCAAGGTGCTGCTGCGTCACCCCACCCTGGACGACGACGAGTTGGCGGCGGTCGCCCGGGCGGCGGTCGGCCCGCTGGCCACCGTCACGATGTCGGGCCCCGGCACCGTCGAGCTTCAGCCACGCGGCGTGACCAAGGCGACGGGCCTGGAACTGGCCGCGGACCGCCTCGGCGCCGGCCCCACCGACACGATCGCCTTCGGCGACATGCCGAACGACGTGCCGATGTTCGGGTGGGCGGCGCACGGGGTGGCGATGGCGAACGCACATCCGGAGCTGAAGGCGCTCGCCGATGAGGTGACGTCGTCGAACGAGGAGGATGGGGTGGCGGTGGTGCTGGAGCGGGTGTTCGGGGGCTGATCGGGTGCGTGGGCGAGTGCGGGCCGGCGGGGCCTCTCGCGCGGTTCCCTGCGCCCCTGAAAGGCCTGCGCCGGCGCGCAGCCGTCAAGAGGCAGGGCCCGCTACCCCGCCGTCCGCGGAATCCTCTCCTCCCACGTCCGATGAAAGACCACCTCACCCCCGTCCCGGCACACCACCTCACTGGACGTCACGAACTCCCGCTCCGTGCAGGAGATTTCGGAGCGGGTCTCGACCGTCGCGTCCCACGCCAGCTCCGGCCGGTGCAGGCGGATCGACCAGTCGGAGCGGGTGCGGGCCGACAGGGGGTCGGTCTCGTCGATGACGTACGTCTCCAGGGCGTCCTCGGTGAACTCCAGGCCGTCCGGGTACACCCGCGTCCCGCCGTAACGCGGGTCGACCTCCAGTTTCCACTCGCCCTTGGCGACGTCCCGTACGACGAGGCGCTCGGGGCGCTCCTCCTCCAGGGAGGCGGGGTACACGACTCCCAGGGGTTCCGACTGTTCCGGTGTGCCGAACGTGATGACCGGGCCCAAATTGCCACTGCGCGCCGGGAGTTCGAGGATGCTGCCGACCGGGGCGAGGGTGAATCCGGCCTCCGAGCCGGGCTGCGGCCAGATCCACGGCCAGTACGCGGACGACACGGCGAGGCGGATCCGGTGGCCGGCGGGGAAGGCGTGGCCGATGCCGTTCAGCTCGAAGGTGACGTCCTCCGAAGTGCCGGGCACCCAGGGCACGTTGGCCGCCCGGCCGTGCCGCGAGGAGAGGTTCAGGACGCCCCGGGTGACCAGGGTGGACGAGCCGTCCGGCGCCACGTCGCACAGCCGCGCCACGACCTGGCCGCGCGGCACCCCGCAGGTGAGCCGGAGCGTCACCTTGGGGCGGCCCAGCACCCGTACCTCCTCCGGCACTTCGAACTCGAAGCACGCCGACTTCGCGTCCTCGTCCCGCTGGTCCGGCGGCAGGTCGCCGTCGTTGCCGAACGGGAAGAAGCGGCCCGCGTCCAGGCCCGTGTGCTGGGGGGAGCGCACGACCACCGGGGCGCCCTGGAGGGCGTAGGTGACGGGCGTGACGTTCGGGGACGGCCAGGACGGGTCGCCGACCCAGCGGCCCGGCAGCTCCTCGTAGACCGTGGCCGGCGGGTGCGCGTCGCTGATCCAGGAGCGGAGCTTGGGCTCCGCCATGACGCCCGTGTCCTCGCCCTTGAGCCAGTGGTCCCACCAGCGCAGCGTCTCCTGGAGGAAGCCGATCGCCGGACCGGGCGGCAGGCAGCGGTCCGGGTACTGGTGCGACCAGGGGCCGATGATGCCCCGCATCTGTGCGTCCGGGAGGTGTTCGGCCAGCCTCAGCACCGTGTCCCGGTACGGGTCGTGCCAGCCGCCCACCGCGAGTACGCCCGCGGTGATCGCCGAGTAGTCCTCGCAGACGCTGCCGTGCCGCCAGTAGTCGTCGCGGGTCTGGTGCTTCAGCCAGGTGTGGATGAACGGGTCGACGGCCTCCAGGCGCCGCGTCCACATCTCCTTCCAGCGGTCGCCGACGAACTGCGGGTCCGGCGGGCGGGAGACGAACGCCAGCATCGTCGCCGCCCACGCGTGCATGTCCACCGCGAGGACGGAACCTCCCATGTAGTGCACGTCGTTGTCATAGCGGTCGTCCGTCGAGCAGACCGTGACGATCGCCTTGAGCGGCTCGGGCGCGAGGGCCGCGATCTGGAGGGAGTTGAAACCGCCCCAGGAGATGCCGAACATGCCGACCTTGCCGGACGACCAGGGCTGCGCGGCGAGCCAGTTCACCACCTCCACCCCGTCGGCGAGCTCCTGCGCGTCGTACTCGTCGCCGGGCAGGCCCTCGGAGTTGCCGTGCCCGCGCACGTCGACGCGGACGGAGGCGTAGCCGTGGCCCGCGTACCAGGGGTGGCGCTGCCAGTCGCGCGGCGCCGTCCAGTCGGAGAGCCGGTACGGGAGGTACTCGAGGAGCACGGGGACGGGTTCGTCCGTCACCGGGCGCCAGACGCGGGCGAAGAGCGTCGTCCCGTCCGGGAGGGGTACGCGGATGTCCTCGCGCGTGGTCCCGTAGGGGAACTCGGTCCGGATCTTGGGAGTCGTCGTCATGGAGGTACCTCAGTGAACGGGGTGCATGGTGCGGCGCAGCCACGGCGCCAGGGCGATCACGGCGACACCGACGGCGACGGCGATCGCGCCGTTGACGCCGAAGTACGCGGGGTTGGAGACCTCGCCGTAGAGCTTCACGGTCTGCGCCTGGATGCCGTTCGCGAGGGCGAGCGACAGGAACCACAGCGACATGGTCTGGCTGGCGAAGGCCTTCGGGGCGAGCTTGGTCGTCGCCGACATGCCCGAGGTCTCCACGAGGATGTCGCCGAGCCCGAGCAGCAGGTACGAGCCGACGATCCACCAGACGGCCATCTTGTACGTGTCGTCGCTGTGCCCGGACGTGGGCAGGACCATCAGCAGGAACGACAGACCGCCCAGGATCACGCCGATCGCGATCTTGTTGGAGGCGTGCGGCTGGCGCGGGCCCATCCGCGCCCACAGCGCGGCGACGACGGGGGCGAGCGCGACCTCGAAGGCGCCGAGCGCGGAGGCGTACCAGCCGGCCGGGAAGTGGAAACCGAAGATGGTCGTCTCGGCGTTCGTCGAGGCCAGCAGGATCATGGTCGAGTAGGCCTGGAAGAGGATGAAGTTGAAGGCGACGGACGCGATGAACAGGACCAGGTAGGGGCGCAGCCGGCCGCGCTCGTCGGCCGTCACGCGCGGGCTGCGGAACATCACCGCGAAGTAGACGACCGGCGCGATCACCGAGATGACGGTGAGGCAGTCGACGAACCGGTCCATCGTCAGCCAGCCGACCGCGGCCAGGAGCACGGCGAGCGCCACCACCACGACCGCGCCCACGATCATCAGCCGCACCGCCCGGCGCAGCCCCTCCGGCGGCAGCGCGTACTCGGCGGAGTGCTTGCGTCCGGCCAGGTGACGCCGCCCGGCGACGTACTGGATGAGGCCGAACGTCATGCCGATCGCGGCCGCGGAGAAGCCCCAGTGCCAGCCCTTGTGGTCGCCGAGCCACGCGGTGATCAGCGGGCCGGCGAACGCGCCGATGTTGATGCCCATGTAGTAGAGCGCGAAGCCGGCGTCGCGGCGCTCGTCGTCGGTGCGGTAGAGCTTGCCGACCATGGAGGCCACGTTCGGCTTGAGGAGGCCCGTGCCCGCGCTGATGAGTCCCAGACCCACCCACGTCATCGTCGCCGTCGGCACGGCCATCGAGTAGTGGCCGCAGGCGATCAGGATGCCGCCCCACAGGACCGCGCGGTACGAGCCGAGGATCCGGTCGGCGAGCCAGCCGCCGGCCACGGAGACCAGATAGACCAGCGTGCCGTACGCGGCGGAGACCGACGCGGCCGTGCCGGGGTCCATGCCCATGCCGCCGTGTGCGACGGTGTCGGCGAAGTACAGGACGAGAATGGCCTGCATGCCGAGGAACGAGAAGCGTTCCCAGACCTCCAGACCGGAGAGCGTCAGCAGGCCACGGGGCTGCCCGAAGAAGGCCGTGTCGTCTCCCGGCGGCGGCTGGGCCCCCGGATCCGTGTCGGTCGCGGTACGGGACAAAGTGCGTACTCCCGGTCGTATCGGCTGATCAAGAACATACCGGGGGTGTCCGGGAGCCGCCCGGTCTGGGGTGTCCGGGCAGGCGCCCCCTGTGATCGAAACGCGACCGGATACGCTGACTTGAGTGATGGCAGCGACACATCGACAAACCGTGTCATCGACCGAATGATCGACCGAGTTCGCCATGTGATCGTCAGCAGACAGGAGACCCACTCGTGACCGTCGTCGGGACTTTCGGTCTTAGCGTGCGGGACCAGGCTCTCGAAGCCGATGTCCAGGCCGGATTGGCGGCCGTCGAGGAGGGACTGCTCGAAGCCACGAAGAGCGAGGTTCCCTTCATCACGGAGGCCGCCCAGCACTTGGTGCGGGCCGGTGGCAAGCGCTTCAGGCCGCTTCTCGTGACGCTCGCCGCGCAGTTCGGCGATCCGTACGCGCCGGGCATCGTGCCCTCCGCCGTCGTCGTCGAGCTCACCCACCTCGCGACGCTGTACCACGACGACGTGATGGACGAGGCGGACGTGCGCCGCGGGGTGCCGAGCGCCAACCAGCGCTGGGGCAACTCCGTCGCCGTCCTCACCGGCGACTTCCTCTTCGCCCGCGCCTCGCACATCCTCGCCGACCTCGGCCCGGACGCGGTGCGCATCCAGGCGGAGGCGTTCGAGCGCCTGGTCACCGGCCAGATCCTGGAGACGGCGGGCCCGGCCGACGGCCGCGACCCCGTCGACCACTACCTCGACGTGCTCAGCGGCAAGACCGGCTCGCTCATCGCCGTGGCCTGCCGGTTCGGCGCCATGATGTCCGGCGCCGATGAGACCGTCGTCGACGTCCTGACCCAGTACGGGGAGCGGCTCGGCGTCGCCTTCCAGCTGGCCGACGACGTCCTCGACATCGCCTCCGACTCGCACGAGTCCGGCAAGACCCCGGGCACCGACCTGCGCGAGGGCATCCCCACGCTGCCGGTGCTGCGGCTGCGCGAGCGCGCGGCACGGCTCGGGCTGCCGGAGGACCAGGCGCTCGTGGAGCTCCTCGACTCCGACCTCGCGGACGACGCGCGGCTCGCCGAGGCGATCTCCCGGCTGCGCGCCCACCCGGCTCTGGAGCAGGCCCGCCGCGACACGGTCCGCTACGCCGAGGAGGCGCGTGCCGCCCTGTCCCCGCTCCAGGAGTGCGAGGCGAAGGCGGCACTGGTGGAGCTGTGCGACGCGGTGGTCCACCGGGCCGGCTGACGCCGTTCAAGCCCCTCCGGCGGTTGAGGAGCGGGGTCCGGGGCGGCGCCCCGTGACCCCGGCCCCGATGGGCCGCGACGCTCAGTACCCGCCGGACCCGCTGGACGGAGAACCGGCGGACCCGGAACCGGCGGCCTTGCCCCCGGAGGGCGTCGCCGCGAACCACGTCCCGTCGACCCCCTGCCCGTACGCCTCCCGGGGCTCGTCGTCCTTGGCGTACCGGTACAGCGGCCACCCGGCGAGGGTGAGCTGGGTGGAGCCGTCCGTGCGCTTCACGGTCGACACGAGGTTCCGGTCGACGCCCTTGACCGTGATGTCGCCGGAGGTCTTCGCGGGTGGCCAGAGCTTGGCGCAGGCGTCGTAGCACGTCACTTTCGTGGGCTTGGCCGCGTCCGCGTCGAACCGGTACAGGACGTAGCCGTCCCGGTCGGTGACGACGGTGCCGGAGACCTTCTCGGCCCGGGCGGCGACGAGCGTGGCGCCGCCGCTCGCCCCGCCTCCGGCCTTCTTGCCGCTGTCGCCGCCGTTGTCGCCGCAGCCGGCGAGCGTGAGCGCGACCACCGCGAGACCGGCCGCGGTGAAACCACTGAGATACCTGATGGCGAGCATGGCGACCCCCTAGTCCGTGCCTGCTGCTGCCACCCTCAGGTACGGATTCCGGGGCCGTTTTCCACGGACGGCCCAACGGTGTGACGCAGCTCACATCATTGGATTGAGTCCAGGATCGGATCGGTTCCGTACTGCAGCCCGGAAGCCGGCGCAGGGGGCGCCGGCTCGTGCAGGGGGAGAACTGAACATGGGCACACGCATGCGCATCCGCACCCGGGTCATCGCCTGCGGCGTCGTCGCGGCGGCCGCCACCGCCGCCGCGCTGACCGTCCCGCCGGCCCTGGCGGCCCAGCGCCACCACGGTGGTGAGGGCGGCGACGGCGGCCGGGGGACCGTCCTCGCCGCGAGCCTGAACGGCGCCAACGAGGTCCCCGTCCAGGGCGGTCCGGCGGTCGGCGACCAGGACGGCGCGGCCCTGGAGTTCGTGAAGGTCGCGGGGGACAAGGTGTCCGTCGCCGTGAAGTGGCGGGGCACCGGCCGGCCGACCATGCTCCACATCCACGAGGGCGCCAAGGGCACGAACGGCGGCGTGAAGATCGACTTCGGCTCGCTCCTCAAGGACACGAACCTCAAGGACATCAGGCACCACAGCAGCCTCACGGGGACCGTCACCGTCAAGGACAGCGCCCTGCTGGGCCGGCTGAAGGCCGATCCGGGTGCGTTCTACGCCAATCTGCACACGGCCGAGTTCCCCGGTGGAGCCGTCCGCGGCCAGCTCCACCGGGTGACGACACCGTTCGGCTTCGGGGACGCGCTCGACAGCTTCCAGGCGTCCGTCGTGCGCGGCCGGCAGATCTACGAGTGCAAGAAGGACCCGGCCACCGGCGCGTTCGCCTTCGCGCAACGGGACGTCAGGGCCGTGCTCGGCGGGCGGATCGCGCACTCCTTCACCGCGCCGGACTCCGGTACGCCGCAGTGGGTCGCGCCCGACCGCAGCGCCGTCACCGGAGCCGTCATCGGCAAGATGCCGAACGGTGACGGGAACATCCCCGAGCTGGACCTGAAGGCGACGCAGTCCGGCAAGCGGCACGGCCTGCTGGCCGGCACCGCGGAGATCCTCCGCCTCAACACCGTGGGCGGCGTGGCCCCTTCCGGCAGCTGTGCCGCGGGCGACCTCGCGGCCGTGCCCTATCGGGCGGACTACGTGTTCGTGCAGCGCTGACCGAGCGGACGACCGGCGGCGTCTCCCCTACGGGTCGGGGGAGGCGCCGCCGCCGTGTGTCATCCCGTAGGAGTACGCGGAGTTGATCCCGGGGTCTGACGCTTCCGCATGGCCGGTTTGGTCAGATTGGGTACACCACTCCTTACCAATTCGGGTGAGAATGGCGGCTCGGGGTGGACGCATTTCATGAGCAGGGACGAGTGCACAGGACGGTAAGCCGCCGCCGATCACGGAGGTAGGGCAACAGACATGGCACCGTACGAATCCGAAGACAGCCAGAGCCAGGGCACCGGACGCCGGAAGGCGGTCCGGTACGCGGTCCCGGTGGCCGTGGTGGGGGTGGCCGCGGCGACGATCGGGCTCGTCCCGGCACTCGCCGACTCCGGCGACCCGGACCTCCCGAAGGTCACGGCCCAGGAACTCATCGAGAAGATCGCCACATCGGACACCGAGCAGCTGTCCGGCACCGTGAAGATCCACACGGATCTGGGTCTGCCCTCGCTGGGCGGCGCCGCCGTCGGCGGCTTCACCGGTGGGGGCGGCGGCGGGGAGAAGGGCGACGGATCGTCCGCCGACCCCAGGACGAAGCTGACCGAGCTCGCCACCGGGGAGCACACGCTGCGCGTCGCGGCGGACGGCCCCGACCGGCAGAAGCTGTCGGTCCTGGACGACGCCGCCGAGTACAGCGTGATCCACAACGGCGCCGACGTGTGGGCCTACGACAGCGCGTCGAACGAGGCGTACCACGCGAAGGACACCCGGGCGGCCGGTGACCGGGCGGGGAAGAAGACCCCCGAGCAGCTGCCCGCCACGCCCAAGCAGCTCACGGACGAGATCCTCAAGGCGTCCGCCGACACCACGTCGATCACCGTCGACGGCACGGCGCAGGTGGCGGGCCGGGACGCGTACCGGCTGCAGATCAAGCCCAAGCAGTCGGGGTCGACGGTCGGTGCGATCACGGTGTCCGTGGACGCGAAGACCGGTACGCCGCTGAAGTTCACGCTGACCCCGGCGAGCGGCGGCGCCGCCGTCGTCGACGCGGGCTTCACCAGCGTCGACTTCGGCAAGCCGGCCGCGTCCACCTTCGACTTCAAGCCGTCGAAGGGCACGAAGGTCACCGAGGCCGACGAGCTGCGCACGCAGGACCGCGAGAAGGCCGTGCCGCAGGGCGCCGACCAGCTCGACGGGCTGAACGTGATCGGCGAGGGCTGGACCTCGATCGCCGAGCTGAAGCTGCCGAAGGAAGCGGGCGGCATGGCGTCCGGCGCCGCGTCCGGCGAGCTGCCGGCCGACGCGCAGAAGTTCCTGAGCTCCCTGGGCGACCAGGTGAAGGGCGACTTCGGCACGGGCACGGTGTACTCGACCCGGCTGGTGAACGTACTGATCACCCAGGACGGGAAGGCGTACGCCGGAGCGGTCACCAAGGACGCCCTGGTGAAGGCGGCCGACGCGGGCTGAGGCCGGGCCGGCACGGTCGAAGGGTGAGGGGGCGGTGCGCACCGCCCCCTCGTCCGTTGGTGAAACCCTGTAGCTAATCCGTACTGGGGAAATCCGTACTGGGGAGGGGCATGGCGACGGTCATCGAGACCAGAGAGCTCACCAAGCGGTACCGCGGCGGCCAGCTCGCGGTGGACCGGCTCAGTCTCACCGTCCCCGAGGGGGCGGTCTTCGGCTTCCTCGGGCCGAACGGGTCGGGCAAGACGACCACCATCCGCATGCTGATGGGCCTGATCGAGCCGACGTCGGGCGCCGCCGAGGTCCTCGGCCGCCCGATGCCCCGGGCGACGCGCGCCGTACTGCCGCAGGTCGGCGCGCTCATCGAGGGGCCGGCCCTGTACGGGTTCCTGTCCGGCCGCGACAACCTGCTGCGCTACGACTCGGCGGATCCCACCGCCGACCCGCGCACCCGCAAGGCGCGGGTCGACGGGGCGCTGGAGCGGGTGGGCCTGCGGGCCGCCGCGGGCAAGAAGGCGAAGGCGTACTCGCTCGGCATGAAGCAGCGCCTCGGTCTCGCCGCTGCCCTGCTCCAGCCGCGCCGGCTGCTCGTCCTGGACGAGCCGACGAACGGCCTGGACCCGCAGGGCATGCGCGAGATCAGGACCCTCGTACGGGAGTTGGCGGACGACGGGACCACCGTCTTCCTCTCCTCGCACCTCCTCGACGAGATCGAGCAGGTGTGCTCGCACGCGGCGGTGATGGCGCAGGGCCGGCTGATCACCCAGGGGCCCGTCGCCGAACTCGCCGCGGGGGCACGGGGAAAGCTCGTCGTGACCACACCGGACATCATCGACGCCGGCCGCGTCCTGAAGGAGTGCGGCATCACGGTCCTGACGACGGACGGCGACCGGATCACGGCCGAACCACCGCCCCCCGACATGGACTTGGCGGCTCTGAACGCGGCACTGGTCACCGTGGGCGTGCGGGTGCGTGGCTTCGGCGTGGAGCGGGCCTCCCTGGAGGACGCGTTCGTCGCCCTGACGGGAGAAGGATTCGATGTCGCAGGCTGAAGCGCTCGCCGCGCCCCGGGTGAAGGCGGTGTGGACCCTCGGGCTGCTGCGCAGCGAGCTGTCCACCACGTTCCGCCGCTGGCGCACCCTCGCCCTGCTCGCGGTCCTGACCGGCGTACCGATCCTGATCGGCGTGGCGGTGAAGATCGAGACGAGCGACGGCTCGACGATCGGCGGGGGAGGGCCGGACGGCGGCGGGCCCGCCTTCATCGCGCAGATCACGAACAACGGCCTGTTCCTCGTCTTCACCTCGCTCGCCGCGACGCTCCCGTTCTTCCTGCCGATGGCCGTCGGCGTCATCGCGGGCGACGCGGTGGCGGGCGAGGCGAACGCGGGCACGCTCCGCTATCTGCTGGTCGCCCCGGCGGGCCGCACCCGGCTGCTGCTCACCAAGTACGCGACGACGATGACGTTCTGCGTCGTCGCGACCCTGGTCGTCGCCGTCTCGGCGCTGGTCACGGGGGCCGTCCTCTTCCCGCTCGGTGACGTGGTCACCATCTCCGGTACGCGGATCGGCTTCGCCGAAGGGCTGTGGCGGGCCTTCCTCATCGCGCTCGTGGTCGCGGCGTCCCTGATCGGCATCGCCGCGCTCGGCCTGTTCGTCTCGACGCTCACCAACAGCGGCATCGCGGCGATGGCCACCACGGTCGGCCTGCTCATCACGGTCCAGATCCTCGACCAGATCCCCCAACTGCACGCCGTCCAGCCGTACTTCTTCTCGCACCACTGGCTGTCCTTCGCCGACCTGATGCGCGAACCGGTCTACTGGGACGACCTCACGAAGAACCTCCAGTTGCAGGCGCTGTACGCGGCGGTGTTCGGCTCGGCGGCCTGGGCCCGCTTCACGGCCAAGGACATCACGGCGTAACTACGCGGCGTCCTCGGTCTCGTACGCGAACCGGGCGAGCGGCGCATCCTGCGCGAAGAACGTCTTGGCGCGGGTCAGCGCCGTCTCGTCCGTGAGCACGTCGCCCGGCTTGCTGCCGTTGCCGAGGAGCACGCCGCCGAACCGCATGCCCATGTAGGCGGCGGAGTTGTGCAGCGTGCCGACCAGCGGGTCGGCGACCACGAACTCCTCGTGCGCCAGCGCGGTGACGCCCCACAGGGTGCGCCCGGCCAGCGTCTCCTTGAAGTCGACGCCGGGGGTGCGCAGCCAGCCCGACCAGTAGTCCAGGTAGCGCTTGGTGGGGGCGGAGACGGAGTACCAGTACAGCGGCGAGGCGATGACGATGTCGGTCGCCTCCAGCGTGGCGTCCAGCAGCAGCGCCACATCGTCTCCCTGCGGGCGGACGTGGTCGCTGTCGTGCCGCAGGTCCGTGAACTCGGGGAGCGGGTGCTCCGCGAGGTCGATCCACCGTTGCCCCACGTCGGCCGGCAGCTGTTCGGCCGCCTTGCGGGCGAGGATCTCCGTGTTGCCGTCGGGGCGGCTGCTGCCGAGTACGAAGAGGAAGTCGCGGCGGGTGGGCATGGGTCCCCCAGGGGTGCGGTACGGGTATGTACTTGCGCGTGCAGTATATGCACGCGCAAGTACTTGGGGGAAGGGTGTCCGGGGTTGGGGGGCGACCAGCCCCCACCGGGCCGGCGGCCGAAGTCGGTAGCCCCCGCCGACCCGCCGACCCGCGGACGCGCTATTGCGCAGCCAGCCCCCACAAGGCGTACGCGATCGCGTCCGCGTTGCGGTCCAGGGCCGTCGTGTTCACGTTCGACGTGGTGTCGCACGACGAGTGGTAGCAGGGATCGAACCGCTTGCCCGCCGTCCCGCCCCACTTCTGCGCCTGCGCCGCCGTCTTCGTGTAGTCCGCGCCGCTGAACAGCCCGCCGACCGGTATCCCCGCGCTCTTGAACGGGGCGTGGTCGGAGCGGCCGTCGCCCTCGGTCTCGATCTCCGTGGGGATGCCGAGCCCCGTGTAGTACTCCTGGAAGATCTTCTCCAGCGCGGGATCGTCGTCGTACACGAAGTAGCCGGGGTTCGGCGAGCCGATCATGTCGAAGTTCAGATAGGCGTCGATCTTCGAACGGTCGCCGGTGGCGAGGGAGTTGACGTAGTTGCGGGAGCCGACCATGCCCAGCTCCTCGGCGCCCCACCAGGCGAACCGCAGGTGCTTCGCGGGTTTGAGCTGCGCGCGCGAGACGGCGAGCGCGTTCTCCAGGATCGCGGCGGAGCCGGAACCGTTGTCGTTGATGCCGGGGCCCGCGGTGACGCTGTCGAGGTGGGCGCCGGCCATGACGACCTGGTTCTCGTCGCCGCCCGGCCAGTCGGCGATCAGGTTGTAGCCGGTGCGGCCGCCGGAGGTGAACTGCCGCACGGAGGTGGTGAATCCGGCCGCGTCCAGCTTGGCCTTCACATAGTCGAGGGAGGCCTTGTAGCCGGGCCGGCCGTGGGCGCGGTTGCCGCCGTTGGCCGTGGCGATGGACTGGAACTGGGCGAGGTGCGCGGTCACGTTGGCCACCGGTATGTCGGGCGCGGCGGCAGCGGCGACG
>NZ_JAMOLN010000081.1 GCF_024448165.1 Streptomyces longispororuber | reverse complement strand
GCCCCCGATTCCCTCTGGCCCTGCGCAGGAATCCGCAGGCGTGGGATCGCCAGGAACCCACCTGGCGCGCAGCAAAGGCTTCCGTGATCGAGGCCGCGCTGAAGCGCTCCCAGACCCGTCCCTCAGGTAACTGGTACGTCATGGGCGCCAGCCGCGACGTGCCCGCCAAGGCGCCTCTCGGCCGAACCGTGGCCGGCCGCGAACTGGTCGTCTGGCGCGACGCGGAAGGCCACCTGGCCGCCGGTCCAGGAGCCTGCCCGCATCTGGGTGCCCCGCTCAAGGACAGCCCCGTACGCTGCGGATCCCTCGTCTGCCACTGGCACGGGCTCACGCTCGGCAGCGCGGGCATGCCCGGCTGGCGAACCCTGCCCGTCCACGACGACGGGGTCCTGATGTGGGTCCGTCTGGACGGCGCCGGTGGCGAGCAGCCCCTGGAACACCCTGTCGTTCCCGCACGACCCGAGCTCGCGCGCTCCGTGGCCGCCGTCTACACCGGCGTCGGCCGCTGCGAGCCCGAGGACATCGTCGCCAACCGTCTCGACCCCTGGCACGGCGCCTGGTTCCACCCCTACTCGTTCGTCGACCTGAAAGTCACCGGCAGCCCTCAGGGAGACGCCGACGACCCGGACCGCTTCGTCGTGGACGTCTCCTTCAAGCTCACCTCCCGGCTCGTCGTCCCCGTCCGCGCCGTCTTCACCGCGCCGGAGCCCCGCACGGTCGTCATGCACATCACGGACGGCGAAGGAAGTGACTCGGTCGTCGAGACCCACGCCACCCCGCTGACCTCGCCCGACCACCCCGCACCCCGCACGGCCGTCGTGGAGGCCGTGATCGCCACCTCCGACCGCACCGGCTTCTCCGTCGCACGCCACGCGTCCGTCGCGCTGCGCCCTTTGATGCGCAAGGCAGCGGGCCGGTTGTGGCGCGACGACCTCGCCTACGCCGAACGCCGCTGCACCCTGCGCACCAAGCCGAACCTTCCCTACTGACCCGCCCCCCAGCGACCACCATCAGAACCGCACGCGCACTGAGGACGACTCGCCATGCCCACGCCCCACTTGATGTTCGGTGATCAGCTGGGAAGCACCTTTCTCCCCGACGAGGCGGATGCGCCGATCATCATGATCGAGGCCCGCTCGGTCTTCCGGCGCCGCCGCTTTCACCGGGCCAAGGCACATCTGGTCCTGTCCGCCATGCGCCACAGAGCGGCGGAGCTCGGGGACCGTGTGCGCTACGTCCGGGCCGAGACGTACCGCGAGGGCCTTCGCGAAGCCGTGCCCGACGGCCGGTTCACCGTGCGCCACCCGACGTCGTACGCCGCGCTGCGTCTGGTCAGATCGTTCCCGGGTGCCACAGTGCTGCCCGCCAGAGGCTTCCTCGTCCCGCACGAGGACTTCCGCGCCTGGGCCGACGAACACGACGCGGGGCGGCTGCGGCAGGAGGACTTCTACCGCTGGGTGCGCCGGGAGCACGACCTGCTGCTCGACGGCGACCACCCCGCGGGCGGCCGCTGGAACCACGATCACGACAACCGGGAGCCACCGCCCAAAGGCACACGGGTCCTGAACGCGCCCAAGCCGTACCGCCCCGGCGAGGACGACATCGACGAGCAGGTACGGCACGACCTGAACACCTGGGAGGCCGAGGAGTCCGTCCGCTTCGTCGGACGCGACGGCCCGAGGCTCTTCCCGGCGACCCGACAAGAGGCACAGGCAGCCCTGCGCAGGTTCGTACAGCACAGGCTGACGGCGTTCGGCCCCTACGAGGACGCGGTGCTGGCACACGACCCCGTGATGAGTCACAGCCTGCTGTCGGCCTCCTTGAATCTCGGCCTGCTCGACCCCGCCGACTGCGTGGAACAGGCGGAGGACGCATGGCGACAGGGTCAGGTCCCGATCAACAGCGCGGAGGGATTCATCCGCCAGGTCGCGGGCTGGCGCGAATACGTGTGGCAGCTGTACTGGTACTTCGGTGACGACTACCGGCACCGCAACGCCCTGCGCCACCACGCGCCCCTGCCCGACTGGTTCCTGCACCTGGACGCGGACGCCGTCGAGGCGCGGTGTCTGAGCACGGTCCTGGCGCAGGTGCGGGACACCGGCTGGACGCACCACATCCCCCGGCTGATGATCCTGGGGAGCCACGCACTCCAGCAGGGCTGGGACCCCGCGGCGGTGACCGACTGGTTCCACCGCTGCTTCGTGGACGGCTACGACTGGGTCATGGTGCCCAACGTGATCGGCATGTCGCAGTACGCGGACGGCGGCCGCATGACCACGAAGCCGTACACCTCCGGCGGCTCCTACCTGCACAAGATGACCGACCTGTGCTCCGGATGCGCCTACCGTCCCACCGAGCGGACCGGGGAGCGCGCGTGCCCGTTCACCGTCGGCTACTGGTCGTTCCTGCACCGCCACCAGGCGCGCCTGGCCAAGAACCATCGTGTGGCGAGGTCCTTGTCGGGTCTGGACCGGCTCGGCGATGTGGCAGAAGTTCTGCGTCTGCACTCCCAGCGTGGTGACTCCCCGCCCTGACGCCTGTGCCTGCCCCCTCCGATGACGCTCACGCCCGGGGCATCAGGTCCGCAAGTACCTCGCGGGCCGCGCGGGCCCCGGAGGCCAGGGCTCCCTGGACCGATCCGGTCGCGCGGTGGTCCCCGCACACGTACCGTCCCTGAGCCACCCGTGTCGTCCGGGACAACGGGTGGGGTGGAGTCATCTCAGGAAGAGCATCCGTGATCGTGCGAGCGGTCAGCAGATCCCAACCGCTCGTGTCCGTCCCGTACACCTCGGCGAGCGCGTCCCGCACCTGCCCGTCACGCCCTTGGCCGCCCGGACCGAGAACCGAGGTCGCCACCAGGCTGTGACCGGCGGGGGCGTACTCCGGCGCCACGTCGCTGAGGACACAGGTGTTCAGGAAGCGGCGCCGCGTGTCGACCAGCAGTGTCGGCTCGCCGAGCGGTGAGCGGGGCGCCACGTGGTAGTAGGTCGTGACGATGCGGTACGCGGGCACCGGCAGTTCGGGCAGCAGGTCGGCGAGGGGCCCGGGCCCGGTCGCGACGACGACCGCGCGGGCAGGGACTTCCTTGCCGTCCGCGGTGAGCACCCCGTCATCGACGAGCCGGGCGACCGGATTCTCACGCTCCACCGCCCCGCTGGGCAGGGCCCGTGCCAGGGAGGCGGGCACCTGCCCGATGCCTTGGGCGGGCAGGCAGAGCGTGCCGCGCACCATGGAACGCCACACCAGATGGAACACCCGGGCGGAAGTCTCCAGCTCGTCCTCCAGGAACACACCGGACAGGAACGGCCGGAAGAAGTCCTCGACGAGCGCGTCCGAGACGCCGGCGCGCGTCAGCGCCGAGCGCACCGTGCCGTCGACGCGGTCGGCACGGTGCTTGATCAGGCGGGCCGGCAGCAACATGTCCCGGCCGGACAGGGCACCCAGGGCCGCAAGATCCCTCAGCTTCACCGGCCGCTCGCGCAGCATGTCGTAGACCACGCGAGGGGCACGCGACGGGTCCCCGAAGCGCACGCGCCCCGTGGGGCTGTCGACCAGCACTCCCGGGGTGAAGGGCCGCAGCCTCAGGTCCTTGAGGACGAGGCGCCGACGGACCTGCGGGTACGAGGTGTTGAACACCTGGAACCCGCGGTCCACCACAAAGTCGTCGACCCGGTCGGTGCGCATCCTGCCGCCGACTTCGTCGCCTGCTTCCAGAACGCGAACACTGAGACCTGCGGCATGCAGGTCCGCGGCGCAGGCGAGGCCCGCAAGGCCGGCCCCGACGACCACGACGTCACGCATCTGTTGTCCTGCGACCATGCGGATTCCTCCGAGCACCGAGGCCGAATTGATCTTTCCCCTGATTCGTCCCGGGCGGCGCTCATGGATGCAGGACCGGCTCGCATCGCCCTCCGCTCTCCGGAGTAGCACGGGTGGCCATGCCCCTCACCATCCCGTTGGCAAGCTCCTGAGGAACGGAGCAAGTCGGGCGGCGATCACCCTATCGTCGCGAGCCGAGGTGTGCCCGTCACAGCCGAGGAAGTCCAGGCCCGACTGATCGAGGAACCAGTAGTGGACCTCACTGTCGCCGGCGTCGTTGCGCGCCTCGACCACCTGTCGCACCTGCTCGGCGTTTCTGTCGAAGCCGACGGCTACGAGGGTGGTGCCGGCACCGTTGCGAATCCGGAGTTCCCGGAGGAACTCTCCGTAGGCGGTGCGGAAGGCGGCTGAGAGGCTGTCGGGCGTCCACGGTTCACCGGGGGTGAGGTCGGAGAAGTCGTTGGAGCCGAGGTTGACCACCACGATCTGGGGGCGCCACGTCCCCGGGTTCTGCCAGACGTCGCCGTCCACGTTCAGCAGGGCGCGGTCGTAGTAGGTCCGGTACGTGACGTCCGGGCAGATGCCGGCGACGTTGCGCACCATGCCGAGGCCGGAGAAGCCGTTGATCTGGTAGTCCGCGTCCAACTGCTGGGCGGTGAGGGCACCGTGGCTCACGTCGCTGTTGGTGTTCCGCTTGACCTGCTCCGGATTGCAGTCGCGGGTGCCCGAGACATTGCCGTAGCCCACCGTGATGGAGTCCCCGATGAACTCGATCTGGCGGTCCCGGGGCGCCGGCTTGCTCAGTACGGCGCCCCCGGGCGCGGCGACGAAGCCTTTGAACGTGCTGGTGTGCCCCGGGGTGTCGTTCCGTTTGACGACCCGGACCGTGTGCTCGCCGTCCCGCAGGCCGTTGATCCAGTGCGTGGTGTCGCCAGGTGTGACCAGGGTGGCGACGGTGGCCCCGTCGACCTGGACGTCGTAGTCCGAGACCGCGCAATCGAGTATCACCCCGAGCCCGGTCCCACGGAACCGGCCCTCGAAGTACACCCCGGGCCAACTGAACTCCACCGCCTTCCCGCGGTCCTTGACCCGCCCTGCGGTGTGCACCTGCTCCAAGACGCTCTTCGCGGGCACCAGTTGCCTCAGCCCTGGCATCGGGTCCCCTCCTCCGAAAGTCATCTGCGTGCCCATCTCTCAGTCCTTGTGACGCGCCGGTGGGTCACGGCTGAACGTCCGACGTTCCACGCCTGAATGTCAACCAGTTTTGTACGGAGGAGAGCGATCAACACGCGTCCGTCATAGGTGACTTGGATGCCAGGCACCTGAACGTGAGTCGCGCCATCCGTCCCCCCTGCGGCGTCGGGGCATCCCGCTGTCATTCCGCAGCCGTCCGACCAGGTTGGTCACCACCTGAGGCGAGGCCGATTCGGAGGCTGCCTGCGAGGCTTCGACCGTGAGGCACGTAGGCGACCGCACACCGTCGAGCGGTGCATCAACCGCCTCTGGCCTTGGCGCGACCTGACCACGCGAGCCGACATGCTCGAGACGGTACGTAGGGCCTCTCCAGCGGGTCGAAAGGTCCCCTTGCCTGCCTTCTGGGCTGGCGCCATGGACTACCGGCTCGCTCACCAGCACAGCGCCTTCATCAACTTTCGACGCTACGTCCCGGATCCGAAGGAGCACGGGTTTCGGTGGGTTGACGTCAAGCACTACCTCAGCGAGCTCGGTGATGAGGCGATTCATGACTAGGGACGCGTGCACGACTGCTTCCACGAGTTCGTACTCATCGACCGCGCCTGTCGCCGGGCCGTCCGCCACCGAAGACGCGAAGTGCACCAAGGCGATGCCGAGTTCGCACCAGATGCCGGCGAACTCCGGAGCTCGCGGGTGAACAGCGGGTGTCGCACATCAAAAGTTCGGATCATGTAACGGAGTCCAGGCAGCACACAACCTTCGTCCACAAGGGCCTGTCTCCTCCTCCGTCACCCACGTTCCCCACAGGAGGACCCGTGCCCCGCCGCACTCTCATCAGCGCCATCGCCGTCGCCGCCCTGACCGCACCCCTCGCCGTCTCCGTCACCGCCGGCACCGCGGCAGCGGCCCCGCAGCCGCCCCGCACCCCGGTCACCGACTTCAACCACGACGGTTTCGCCGACCTCGCCGTCGCCGCACCGCACGGCACTGTCAACGGGGTCGAGAACGCGGGCTACCTCTCCATCGTGTACGGCACCGCCTCCGGGCCCGGCACCGGGCGCCACCAGCTCATCAGCCGCGCCACCCCGGGCGTCCCCGGCGACCTCCAGGGCACGTTCGCCTTCGGCTACCAGATGGTCCCCGCCGACCTCGACGCCGACGGCTACACCGACCTGCTCTTGACCGGCGGCGACGACAGCGGCAACAAGGCGACCGTCCTGTGGGGCTCCGCCTCCGGACTGACCGGCGCGAACACTCTCCTGCCCTACGCGAACTCCGAGTTCGCCACGGGCGACTTCAACGGCGACGGCAAGCGCGACCTGGTCGTCAACGACGTGCCCAGCGACGACCCCGACGTCTCCGGGATGACCATCGACTACGGCCCGATCACCCGCGCCGGCGAGCCCGCGTCCAAGGACAGCATCGTCACGAGCGACGGACCCACCGGCCTCCGCTCCTTCATCACCGGCGACCTCACCGGCGACGGCATCGACGACATCGTCAGCACGCACGGATTCGAGGAGATGACGCACGACGCCCGCTTCTTCAAGGGCGGCCGCACCGGTGTCAGCCACAGCTCCACCAAGCTCGGCACGGCCTACAGCGGCACCGTCGGCGACGTCGACGGCGACGGGTACGGCGATCTGATCACCCGTGACATCGGCGCCGTCACCGAGGTCATCGACTCCGACCCGGGCAGCATCACGATCCAGTACGGCAGTTCGGCAGGACCGACCAACGCGCGCAAGAAGGTCATCACCCAGGCCACCGCGGGCGTCCCCGGGGCCGGCGAGGACGACGACGCGTTCGGCGCCTCCCTCAGCGCGGGCGACGTGAACGGCGACGGCAGGGCCGAGGTCGCCGTCGGCGTCCCCGGCGAAAGCCTGGGCGCGACGACCGGAACCGGTGCGGTCGTGCTGCTCAAGGGCGCGTCCAAGGCCAACGGCGGCATGACCGGCAAGGGCGCCGTCGCCTACCACCAGACCACCGCCGGAGTACCCGGCATCGCCGAGAGCGGCGACGACTTCGGCCGCCAGGTGCGCCTCACCGACCTCAACAAGGACGGCCACGCCGACCTGACCATCACGGCCCCCGGCGAGGACGGCACCTTCACCGACTCGGGCGCCCTGTGGAACCTCCGCGGCTCCAGGACCGGCCTGACCACCGCCCACGCCAGCACGTTCTCGCCGGTCAGGCTCGGCGACCCCGAGAAGGGCGCCAAGTTCGGCCAGCAGCTCGCCGGCTGACCGCCCACCACGTCCGATCGCCACGTCCGATCGCTCGACCGGCGAGCGCCCCCGACCGGCGCACCCTGACCGCGGGTGTCGGGGATGGCCTGACCGTCCGACAGCCGGCGCACGCCCTCCGATGTGCGGGGCGATGTCTTGGGCAAGCAGGCGTCCGTCACGGGGCCCAGCGTGCACGGCGTCTACTGATGGAGCTTGCAGATTCCGCACAGCAGAATTGTGCGAGTAATCGACATGAACAAGCCGCGGAAGAATCCGCCGCCCCAGCCCATCGCCGGCGTGGACCACGCGCTGCGAGCGGCGACCATCCTGCAGATGGAGGGCGGCGCGACCGTGGCACAGCTCGCGGAGTGCCTGGGTGCAGTCCGGTCCGCACCCAAGAAGAAGACCTGGCCGATCAGCCGCAGAGCCCGACTCACCCGTCTTACGCCAAGAACAGTCACATTATCTTCCGCATAGTTCATTGACGCGACGTAAAGCCAAGTGTCATTCTCCACGGCACCACGCCGGTCGCGCGCCGTGCCTTCTCTCCCCCCACCACGTGCGCGGAGCCGAGCGCTTCCACGCTTCGGGTTTCCCGCTTCCACGAGACCCGAAGTCCCCAGTCAGGGAGAACGAGCGATGACACTCAACAACGGGACGACGACGTCCCCGGACCCCACCGCGGAGGCCGCCCGGACACCGGGCTACGCGGGAACGCTGGCCGCCGCCAGCGGCGCGGTCTTCGTGGCCCAGGTGGCGAACGCCCTGCCGGCCTCACTGAACGGTCTGTTCCAGCAGGAGTTGAACACCCACGGCTCCCAACTCACCTGGATCACATCCGCGTTCATGCTCGCGGTGGTGTGCTTCGAGTTCACCTTCGGTGTCCTCGGCGACCTGTTCGGACGCCGCAGGCTCATCCTCGCGGGCACCGCCCTGATCGCCGCCGGCAGCACCGTCGCCGCGCTCGCCCCGACCGTTCAGGTGCTCTGGCTCGGCGCCGCCCTGAACGGACTGGGCGCCGGCGCCATGTTCCCCGGCTCGCTCACCGCACTCACCGCGGTCGCCCGCGACGCACGGCAGCGAGCGCATGCCGTCGCGGTCTGGAGCGGCTTCCTGTCCGCCGGCGCAGCCGTGTCCCCGCTGCTCGGTGGCATGTTCGCCAGGATCGGGACGTGGCGCGGCTCATTCTGGGTGCTCGTCGGACTCGCCCTGATCAGCATGGTGCTCACCGCGGCGCTGGCGACGGAGTCGAAATCACCCGAGGGCCGCAAGCTCGACGTAGCCGGTCAGGTCACCTTCGCGCCCGGCCTCGTCCTGGTGTTGTACGGCGCCGTCGAAGGCCCCGAGTCGGGCTGGACGACCCTGCCCGTCATTCTGTCCCTGGCCTTCGGGGCGATGTTCCTCGCGGCGTTCGTCGTGGTCGAGCTGGGGGCACCGTCCCCCATCCTCGACCTGCGCCTGTTCCGCAGCCGAGCTTTCACCGTGTCGTCCGTCGCCGCGGTCATCGGCATGCTCGCCTTCCTCGGCGTCTGCTTCGCGACGAGCATGTGGTTGGGTCCCGTGCAGCACCAGGACCCGATTCGGGTGGCGCTTCCCTTCCTGCTCCTGCAGGGTCCTGCCTTCCTCCTGATCCCCGTCGTCTCGCGGCTGCTGCACCGAGTCGCCCCGTCCTGGCTCCTGACCTCGGGGTTCGTCCTGATGGCGGTCGGCTGCCTGCTGTGCGCCCGGCTGGACGTCACCGACCCGCGGCTCGGGGCGCTCATGGTGCCCGCTCTGCTGATCGGCATCGGATTCGCCCTGACCATCAGCTCTGTCACGGCCGTGGCCCTGGGCAGCGTGCCCCCGCACCTGGCGGGCATGGCCAGCGCCACCACCAACATGCTGCGTGACCTGGGGTTCGCCCTCGGCCCGGTCGTCGTCGGCGCGGTCGCCCTCAGCGGCGCGGGGTCGGCGTTCACGACGAACCTCTCCGGCGCAGTCCTGCCGGCCGCTGAGACCGCCGCCGCAGGGGAAGTCGCCGCGGCAGGCGGCCCCCTCGCCGTGAACAGCCTGCCGCCGGGCACCCCGGGATCCACTGCCCACAACCTGGCCCTGGATGCCCTGGGCAGCGGCTTCAGCACCGCGTTCCTGGTGTGCGCCGCGGCGGCCGCCGCCGCCGCGGCACTCACCGCCTTCGGCATGATCGGCCTGCCCGTGGGCGATCCCGCCGGGGACGGGATGCCCTCACCGGTGCCGTCCGGCCACAGCGGCCGGGAGGAACCTGCTGCCCGCGCCGCACGCCCCTGACCCCCGCGCCCGCCGGACATCCGGCGGGCGAACCTTCGCGCCCGTCGCTGCCGCAGGGAAGGTCCGGGGCGAGAGCCAACTCGTACCTGGGGAGCCAAGATCTACAGCCCGAGGGTGCGTGACGTGAGCCAACGCCCTGATCGGGTTCGCGACGACAGGAGCACCGGACCGACGGGACACACGTCCCAGCCGCCGGGTCGTAAGTCACCCGGCCACAGCCGGCAGGGCGTGTTCCTCCAGCAGGCCCTCATCACACAGTTCGATCCACAGCTCCGGCGGGACGGGCACGTCGAACGCGGCGACGTTGCGACGTACCTCCTGCGCGGTGCGCATGCCGACCGCGATGGCGGCGACCGCGGGGTGGAGCAGAGAGAAGGCCATGGCGGCCTGCGGGACGGTCACTCCGCGTGCCTCGCAGACATCGGCGATGCGGTGAACACGCTTCTGCAGGGCGGGAGTTGCGGGACCGTAGTCGTAGCGGGCTCCCACGGCCGGCCGGCCGGTGGCCAGGAGGCCGGAGTTGAAGACGGAGGCGGCCACCACCGACACCCCGCGCTCGGCGCAGGCCGGCAGCAGCCCGTCCAAGGCGCTGTGGTCCAGCAAGGTGTGGCGACCGGAGAGCATCACCACGTCCGGATCCGCCTCCCGCACCAGGCGGGTGAGCTTGCCGGTGTCGTGCATGCCCGCGCCGATCGCCCTCACCACACCTTCGGCGCGCAGTTCGGCGAGGGCGGGATAACCGTCGCGCAGCGCGTCCTCGAAGTGCCGTTCGGCGTCGTGCAGATAGAGGACGTCGATCCGGTCCAGGCCGAGACGGGCGAGGGAGTCCTCGACGCTGCGGCGGATACCGTCGCGGGTGAAGTCCCACACCCGGCGGTGAGTGGCGGGCACGGCGAAGGACTCGTCCGTCCTGCCCTGCGCCTCCTGGGGTACGAGCAGTCGGCCGACCTTGGTGGACAAGGTGAACTCGGCGCGGGGCTTGCCGCGCAGCAGGTCTCCGATACGCCGCTCGGAGTGGCCGATGCCATAGTGCGGCGAGGTGTCATAGGCGCGGATGCCTGTCTCCCAGGCCGTGTCCAGCGCCTGGGCGGCGGTGGCATCGTCCAGTGGTTCGAACAGGCCGCCCAGCGGGCCGCCTCCGAAGACCAGTCGGGTGACCTCGACGTCGGTGCGGCCAAGTCGGTGCGTTTTCATCGGTGTTCTCCCTTGTCGTGCGGGTCGTGCGGGCAGTCGTCAGAACGCGGGGAAGGCCCACCCCGACGGATGGAAGGGCTCGCGCGCACCGCGGAAGGCGAGCGAGGCCGCGGTCAGGGCGCCCGGCCGCAGTTCCTCGACGCGCCCCGCCTCGGCCAGCGCCGCCAAGGTGGTGCCGCCCAAGTACGCCGCGCCCAGTTCCGCGGCGCTCACGCGCAGGTCGGCCCGGTCTCGGGTGGGCTCGTACGTGACGGAGTCGCCGTCCGCCGACAGGCGACGGCGCCCTGCGTTCCAGGCGCAGAACGTGTCCTGTACCTCCAGGACCACATCCAGCGGCGCCGAGTAGCGGCGTGCCGTCAGTGCCCGGTCCACATCCACCAGGCGGACCCAGAGGTTGTCGGTCACGGTGGTGCGGGCCGCTCGCGGGTCGGCCAGCAGGTGCCGCAGCGGTTCGTCGACGGCGCCGTCGTAGGCGAGGGAGGCGTGGGCGTCGAGGTCGATGAGGAAGCGCCACAGGGCTGCGTACGCCTGCCGGGAAGCGGCCGCGACCTCGATGATCTGCGCGAGCCCCGGCTTGGAGCGGTACAGGGCGTAGCCGGTGGCCTCTCCCCCGGGCTCCAGGTGGACGGCGTAGCGCAGCTGCGTGCCGCCGTCGCGGGCGCGTTCGTCGTCGGCGAGGCGCGCCTCCCAGTACTTCTCCGTCCGGTCGACCCATCCGACGGCGGTACCGCGTACGGTCTCGTAGACCTTCTCCAGCATCGGCCTGGCCTGCGCGGGGCGGAGCAGGCGGATCGTTCCGTCGCCGAGGTCGGTGCCGGGGCGCAGGGCCATGGACCGCTTGTCGCCCCGGATCTCGGCCACTTGGCTGGCGAGTCCGTATCCGAAGCGGCCGTAGATCGTCGCTTCGGCGGCGTTGAGCGCGGCGACCGGCTCGCCGCCCGATTCGTGCAGGCCGGAGAGCTGCCTGCGCATCATCGCGGTGAGGATGCCGCGGCGGCGGTGGGTGGGCAGGACCGCGACGAGCGTGATGCCGGCGACGGGCGTGATCCCGCCGGGCACGGTCAGGACGCGTCCGTAGACCGACGTACCGCCGACGATCTCCCCGCCGTCGTAGGCGGCGATCGTGCGGTCGGGCTGGAGTGAGACGGCGGCGTTGCGGAGTCCGCCCTCCCGCCAGTCCTGACCGTAGGTCGTGGTGACCATGCGGGCCCAGGCGTCGATCTCGTGGGCGGCGATGGTCCGCAAGGGAAAGGTCGTTGTCATGCTTCGAGCCTGGCCGGGTAAACAGCCGCGGCGCATCGAGCGATCTCCCTATTTATATGCTGGCGCAGTGGTGACGCGACGTGTGGTCAGTCCTGTGTTCGTGGGCCGGGTCGAGGAGTTGAACCAACTGAGCGCGGCCCTCGACTCCGCCGTCGGGCACGGCCCGGCGGTGGCGTTGGTGGCCGGGGAGGCGGGGATCGGCAAGTCGCGGCTGCTCGCCGAGTTCACGCGGTCGTTGGGCCCGGAGGTGCGGGTGGTCACAGGCGTCTGCGCGGAGTTCGGCCGCGACGCCCTGCCGTACGCACCGTTCGTGACGGTCCTGCGCACGCTGCTGCGGGTGGAAGGCGTCACGCCCGGCCCCTACCGCCGGCTGGCCCGCTGGTTCCCCGAACTCGGCGAGAGCGGCGACGACACCGAGGGCGGCAAGCACCGGCTGTACGAGGAGGTCCTCACGCTGATCGAGCGGGTGTCCGCCCACGGGCCGCTCGTCGTCACGATCGAGGACCTGCACTGGGCGGACGCCGCCACCTGCGAACTGCTCGGCTTCCTCGCCAGGAACCTCACGCGACCCGGAGTGCTCCTGACGGTCACCTACCGGCCGCCCGAAGCCGGACCGCTGCTGTCGGAGCTCGTCCGCCGGCCGCGCACCATTCGGCTGCGCCTCGACCGCCTCGGCGAACAGGACGTGGGACGCCAGCTCGCCGCCATCCTCGGCACCGAGCCGGGCTCGGACGCCGTACGCCATGTCCACGACCGCAGCGACGGCAACCCGCTGTTCGTCGAGGCGCTCGCCCGCGCCGACGAGCGGACCCCGGACGACGCCCGCCATCTGCTCCTGGCGGGCCCACGCTCACTGCCCGGACCGGCACACGAGCTGCTGCGCACCGCCGCCGCGGCGGGAGGACGCGTCGGCCACGGTCTGCTTGCCGAAGTGGCCGGGCAGGACGGGGCCGAACTGGACATGCTGCTGCGCGAGTTGGTCGACCGAAGCCTGCTGGTCACGGTCGACGACGGCTATGCCTTCCGCCACGCCCTGATCCGGGACGCGGTGTACGAGGACCTGCTGCCCGGCGAACGTGCACGCCTGCACGGCCGCTACGCCGAGGCCCTTCGCGCCGGCGACGCCCCGGCAGAGCTGGCCGCCCACGCCCTCGCCGCCGGGGACCGCAGCCTCGCGCTGTCGGCCGCCCGCCGAGGAGCCGACCAGGCCCGCGGGTCCTACGCGTACGCCGAGCAGGTCCGTCTGCTCGGCATGGTCGTCGACCTGTGGGATCCGGACGCCGAACTGGGCGTCGACCGTATCGACGTACTGACCGAGGCCGCCGAGGCGTGCATGCTCAGCGGTGACTACGCCCGCGGCATCGACTACGCCGACGCCGGGCTCGCCGCGGTGGACGAGAAACGCGAACCCGAGCGGGCCTCCCTCCTCCTGGAGCACCGTGGCAGGCTGCGCCACCGGCTGAACGCCACCGGTGTCTCCGACTGGGAACACGCCTTGAAGCTGCTGCCTCCCGGCAGTTCGCAACGGGGGCGGCTGCTGGGCGTCCTGGCGATGGGCCTGCTGCCCGAGGTGGACCGGGCCCGTGAGTCGTTCGAGGAGGCGCTTGCCATCGGCCGGGCCACCGGTGACGCCACGATCACCATCCGCGGGCTGCTCGGCGTCGGGTCCATGACCCGTGACCTCGGCATGCTGACCGAGGCCCGCGCACTCGCCGAACGGCTCGACAGCAACGACCTGTTGATGACCGTGCCGATGTACGAGGCCACGCTGCACACCAGAGCGGCCCGCCACCATCGCGCCATCGAGGTCGCCGACGAGGGGATGCACCTCGCCCGCCGTTACGGCCTCGGCCGCAGCCGTGGAGCCGAGCTCGCCCGCTACGCGGGACACGGCCTGATCCTGGCCGGGCGGTGGGACGAGGCGAACACCCTCCTGGAAGAGACCCTTCGGTCGGGCCCACCGCCACAGTCGGAGCGCGGCCTGCGCACCCTCGCCGGATACCTCTCGCTGCTGCGCGGGGACCTGCCGGCGGCAGCCGAGGCCGCGGCCGCCGTCGAGCACTCCGCCGCAGGCAGCCTGTTCTCCCGCCATCAACTGCTCTGCCTGCTCGCCCTTGCCCAGGGCGACGCGGAGCGGGCCGACCTGCTCCTGGAGCGAGCCCTCACCGACCCGGCACTCCACCAGATCTACAGCAGCGACGCGCGGCCCGTCCTGGTTGCCGGCGCCCTGGTGCAGCGGGCTCGACTGTCCCCCCGCGCCGACGCGGGACAGCGGCGGCGGGTGGCGGACCGGCAGGCCCAGCTCGCGGCGGCCGACGCCGCACTCGGCGTGGACGGGAAACTCGACCGGGCCTGGCAGACCATGCTCCGGACTCTGATCGAGGACGACGGCTGGGACCACGCGGTGACCACGTGGCGGCAGCTGCGCCAGCCGTACGAACTGGCGCTCTGCCTGTTCCACCGTGGGCGCACCGTACTGGCCGCGGGCGACCGACCCGGCGCGACGGCCCACCTCAGAGAAGCCGTCGGCCTGGCCGAGGACCTGCGCGCCGCTCCCCTGATCCGGCAGATCACTCAGCTCCTGCGGCCGCGGCCCGCCCAGGACGGTCTGACGGAACGTGAGCGGGAGGTGCTCCGGTTGATCGCCGAGGGGCTGAGCAACCGGCAGATCGCCGCCCGGCTGCACATCTCGCCGAGCACGGCAGGGGTGAACGTCTCCCACATCCTGACCAAGCTGGACGCGGCGACGCGCACCGAGGCCGCAGCCATCGCCTTGCGCGAAGGACTGACCTGATCCCGCCACGACGACCGTCGCTGTACGGGGCCGACTCAGTCGGCTGCACCGGGCTCCACCACCGACGCGGCCCTCGACCCGCTCAGGAGCTCGGCTTCCCTGGCGGCCGAACCCGGTACCGCCCAGCCCAGCGCGTCAGCCCACGGGTTGCGACAAATGCAGCAACAACAGGGCCAGTTGGAGCCGCAACCGCCCTGCCGGAGAACGGAGTTCCCAGCCCAGCAGCGTCTCCGCATGCGCGAGGCGTTCCTGGAGCGTGGAGTGGTGAACAGTGATCGAGACGGCCGCGGCCCGCATGCTCGGTGCCGAGGCGACGGCCTTCAGCGTGGCCGTCATCCATGGGGCATCCGCGAGGGCCTGCCGCAGGACGGTCACATCGGGGTGGGGTTCCGTACCTGGGGCCGCGATCCCTGCGAGAAGGGCAACGGATCCAAGATCCTCCGCATACACGACGCGTGGCCCGGCACCGGGACCACCGGAGTCATCGGCGAACCTGAGTGCGGTCCGCGCCGACTCCCAGGAGGCCGGGAGTTCGAGGACGGGAACGGCCGGCCCGACTCCGACGGGCCCCGGAGGAAACACCTCGAGCCCCGGCCTGGCGTCCGACAGCGCCGGAAGCAGCACCGCACGACCACCCTCGACGGCGGCGGCGCGCGCCTTCGGCGTCCTGGCGAGTCCGAGCGTGCGCGCTGCGTGCAGCCGGGACGCCTGGGCCGCCGTCGCGTCCAGGACGGTCTCCACGAGCGCGGGGTCGTCCGCCCGACCGGGATCGCCGCCCGGAGCGCGGCCACGGGTACGGTCCAGGACCGTGCGCAGGGCGCCGGCCGCCCGTTCGAGGATCACCGAGTCGACCACGCTCGGCGTGCCGCTTCCACTCGTACAGTCTGCCGCCCCTTCAGCGGCGCGCTCCAGCCACAGCGTGGCCCTGCCGTGCGGACTGAGGGCCTCTGACGGCCAGGTGAGCGCGGGCGGCGTGTCGTCGTCGCGGCGTACGCCGTCAGCGGTGCAGCGGATGCGGACCCGCCGCTCGGGGTCGACGAGGCGGGCCGGACAGCCCGCCAGCACGGCCGCGCCCCTGACCAGAGCCTCCGGCCCGGCCCGCTCGGCGACGAGACGGTCGAAATAGGCGATGGCCTTCACCGCGGCACCGGCGTCCGGGTCCAGCGCGGTCAACCGCCCGGCCAGCTCTCTCATGAGCTCAGATTACGTCGCTCGTCACGCGCCGAGCAGCCTGTGCAGCCATCGCAGCCGAGCCGCTCGGGTCTCCTGCGAGAGCGCGGCGTGCGGGGCCATCCCGTCGTACCCGTGGAACGCCCCCGGCCACACGTGCAGTTCGGCCACCCCACCGGCCCGCCAGATCCGGGCGGCATAATCCAGGGTCTCGTCACGGAACGTCTCCGCGGATCCCACGTCGATGAACGCGGGCGGAAGATTCGAGAGGTCCTCGGCCCGGGCGGGCGCCGCGAACGCGGGTACGTCGGCACCCCCACGCCGCTCCCCCAACAGGGCGGTCCATCCTGTCTCGTTGGCCGTACGGTCCCACACGCCAAGGCCGGTCATCTGGTGTGCGGAGGGGCTGTCGTTGCGGTCGTCGAGCATGGGGCACATCAGCACCTGGCCGATCGGCCGCGGTCCCTTGCGGTCGCGGAGCATGAGCGCCAGTGCGGCGGTGAGGCCGCCGCCCGCGCTGCCACCCGCGATCACGATGCGGTCGGGGTCCGCGCCCAGCTCACCGGCGTGCTCCGCGGTCCACAGCATGCCCGCGTAGACGTCCTCCACCCCGGCCGGGTACGGGTGCTCGGGTGCGAGGCGGTACTCCACGGACACGACGACGGCGTCGAGTGCTCGTGCCCACTCCAGAACCGCATCAAGGCCGGCCCGGTTGTCACCCAGCACCATTCCGCCACCATGGGTGTGGTAGATCAACGGCCGTGAGAGGTTGGCTGCACTGTCCCCGGCGGGGTGGCAGATGAGCAGGGACACATCAGGAGCTCCGGCCGGCCCCGGCACGGACCGCTCGTCGACATCGAAGTAGCCATCAGACGTCGGGTCCGACTCCCCGAAGGCCCCGCTGATGGGCGTCTCCCGCAGCCGCGTGATGTCGTCAGCGGTCAGTCCAGGAGCTATGTACTCCCGGAACGTCTCCAGCGCGGCGGCCAGTTCGGGGTCGAACGGCGGGGGTGTGACCTGCACGGTTCCTCCAAGATGTCTGCGGCGAAGTGCCTGATCGCCAGACTCGTCCGGTCCCGGTGGCCGGGACACCCGCCGGGTGGCGGGACCTACCCGCCACCCGGCGGTTGATCCTCGCCGCACTCGTGGCCAGGACAGCAACTACCCGGCAGCCCCACGAACTGAGCCGGAAACCGGCGGCGTGAGCAAAGCCGTCCGGACCGTCCACGAGATCGGGAGGGGTACCGGTCAACCGGTACCCCTCCCGAGACGACTGGTACGCCGTAGGGTCAGCCGACCGCAGCAGACTTGGCCCCGCCGACGCTGTCGGACTCCTCCGCCAGGCGCTCCATGCCACTGGTGTCCTTCAGCGGCTTCTCCTTGATGAAGAACACCGCGATCAGCGCCAGCACCGCGAACGGGGTGGCCACCAGGAACAGGTCACCGGTGGCGACTCCGTAGGCGTGCTCCACGATCTCCCGCATCGGCGCGGGCAGGGTCGTCATGTCGGGCACACCGTGTCCGCCACCCTGGGCAGCTCCGGCCGGGACACCCGCCTCCTGCAGCCCCTTGGTCATCTCACTGGCCACGCGGTTGGCGAGGATGGCGCCCAGCACGCTGGTGCCGATGGTGCCGCCCATGCTCCGGAAGAAGGACAACACGGAGGTGGCGGCGCCGAGTTCGGCGGCGGGCACGTCGTTCTGCGCGGCGAGAACCAGGTTCTGCATCAGCATGCCGACGCCGATCCCCATCACCGCCATGTAGACACTGAGCAGCCCGAAGTGCGTGTCCGCTCCGATCGTGGAGAGCAGACCGAGGCCCACAGCCATGAACACGGCACCGACGATGAGGTAGATCTTCCAGCGTCCGGTGGCGCTGATGATCTGCCCCACGACGGTGGAGGAGACCAGCAGGCCCAGGATCATGGGCAGGCTCATCAGGCCCGCGATCGTCGGGGACTTGCCGAGGGAGACCTGGAAGTACTGGGAGAGGAAGACGGTTCCGCCGAACATGGCGACACCGACGAGCAGGCTGGCGAGGGTGGTCAGCGACACCGTCGGGTTGCGGAAGATGCCCAGCGGGATGATCGGCTCGGGCACCCGCATCTCGACCACCACGGCGGCCACGAGGAGCACCGCTCCCCCGCCGGTCAGGGCCGCGGTCTGCCAGGAGGCCCAGGCGAACTGGTTGCCCGCAAGCGAGACCCAGATCAGGATCGCGCAGACACCGGCGACGATGAGGAACGCGCCCAGGAAGTCGATCTTCGCCTCGCGGCGTGTGGTGGGCAGCTTCAGAGTGCGCTGCAGCAGAACGATCGCGAGCAGCGCGAACGGCACGCCGATGAAGAAGCACCAGCGCCAGCCCAGCCACGAAGTGTCGACCAGGACGCCGCCGATGAGCGGCCCGGCCACAGTGCCGACGGCGAAGACGGCGCCGAAGATGCCCGCGTACTTGCCCAGCCGGCGCGGCGGGATGATGGCCGCCATCACGACCTGCGCGAGAGCGGTGAGGCCACCCGCGCCGATGCCCTGGGCGACCCGGCTGAAGATCAGCAGTCCGACGTCGTGGGAGAAGCCCGCCAGCAGCGAGCCGACCACGAACATGCCCAGCGACAGCTGGAGCAGCAGCTTCTGGTTGTAGAGGTCGGAGAGCTTGCCCCACAGGGGGACGGTCGCCGTCATGGCCAGCAGTTCGGCGGTGACGACCCAGGTGTAGGAGGACTGGCTGGCGCCCAGGTCGGCGATGATGCGCGGCAGCGCGTTGGACACCACAGTCCCCGCGAGGATGGCGACGAACATGCCCGCCATCAGCCCGGACATGGCCTGGAGTATCTGCCGGTTGGACATGGATGTCGGTGGCGCCTCTTGCGGCGCCGTCGTTGTCGTCACGTCGTCTCTTTCGAAGTTCGGCAAGAAAGGGCACACCTCACCCATGCGAGGGGGTGCACCCGTGAGGAATGGAGAAGGGGTTCGGAAGGTCTTGGTCAGGTCAGGTCAGGTCAGTGCCTACGGTGTGGGCAGCCCGGCCGCCAGATGCTCGAACGTCTCCCGGAACACGTCCGTGAAGGCGATCTCGTCCTGTCGCACACACCAGTGCTCGACGGCGACCCGGACGGCCGTGACGCCGACGGCGGCCACCAGACGCGGGTACAGCCCGAGCGCCCGACGCCGCTCCTCGGTCTCGGCCCCGGTCTCCGTCTCGGCCGATGAATGCGATGCCCGATCCGACGAGAACAGGGGCGATCCGGCCCCGATCCGTTCAGCAACCGCTTCCGCCAAGCCGACCTCGTCGGACATGTGCGCACCGAGACTGCGCGCCAGCAGCTCCGGCGACCTGCGCAGCACCTCGGCGTGCAGCCGCCACAACTCCTGCTGCTGCTCGATCTCCTGCAGTTCGACTGCCATGGCGTCACGCAACGCCTCGAGCGGCGTCTGGTCACCCGGCGCGTCGAGGACGGCTCGCCGGACCCGGGCACTGGACTCCGCCCCCACCATGACGAAGACCTCGTCGCGGGAGTCGAAGTAGTTGAAGAACGTGCGCGCGGAAACGCCGGCCGCCTCACTGATCGCGTCGACCGTGACGTGCTCCACCCCGTTCGCCGCGGCCAGTCGCACCGCCGCCTCTACGAGAGCGGCGCGGGTCGCCCGCTTCTTGCGCTCTCGCCAACTGTCTTCCGCAGCAACCTTCTCATCCACACTTTGCATACTACGCAAAAATGCAGACTATGCAATCTTGAATCGGTGCCGACCAGCAGCGCGTCCCCGAGGAGTGGAAGTCGCCGCGCCGCACCGTCACCACGCCGCCGTGACCAGAGCCAAGTACCCAACCCCCACAACGCCGTACGGGGCGAGCCTGGCAGCGCCGAGCAGGGCTGGGGCGAGCGGCAGCCGGCGCGGCGCCCGTCGATCGCGCAGGAACAGCCTCCAGCGTGGGAAGACCTGACCCCACGGGCGGGCCGGGCCCCAGAGACTGACGGTCGGACCTGATGGGCGTGATCACGCTGATGGTCGGCCAGGGAGTGGACAGCGGGGCCGCCGCAGCGAACAAGGCCGTCGCCGCGATGGGGGCAGTCGTGCTCGCCGCCACGGCCGATGACCGCCCTCCCCCAGCCAAGGGAGCCGGCCTGCCACGACGCCCTCCGTTCGCTCCCCCCTGAAGGACTGTTCGACTCCGACGCCGGTCGTGAGCTGCTTGTGTCGTGCGAGGGCCTCGGCGCAGAGATCGTCGCAACCTTGCCGTGGCTCCGAACGACCGGATACTGGCGATCACATCCTGAGTCGGATGCCCAGCGCGACAGCCGGCCCGCGCCCGGAAGCACCACGTCCCCTGCATGGGATCGGCGGGCAGGGGACACGGCGTGCGACGCGCAATCAGTCGTTGGCGTTCAGGACGGGCAGGTAGCCCCCCGACTGGCCGGCCACCTTCGGGTGGTAGGACTCGCCGATGGAGATGTCCAGGCTGTGCAGCCACGAGTCGCCGGAGCAGATCTCGTGTCCCGTGAACGGGGGCCGGACATCGCCGAAGCGGAACCCCTTGGCCGCCGCACGCTGCGAGATGACCGAGTTCAGCTGGTCGGCGGCTTGATTGATCGCGGTGCGCTTGGTGTCCGAGAGGCCGGCGCAGACCGCTTCCACGTCGTAGAACTTCGGGTACCCGATGACCACGACACGGGCACTGGGCGCCCGGCTCGCGATGTCTGCGTACAGGGCGTCGAGCCTCGCCGGCAACGTGCTGCTGATGTAGGAACGCGCCGTCGCGACCCGGTCGAGACATGTCGCCGAAGTGCCCAGGATGCAGGTCTGCATGACGTCCGCGAACCCGACGTCGTTCCCGCCTGCGGTCACCGACACCAGCTGGGTGGCACTCGTGAGCGGGCCGAGCTGGCCGCTTCGCACCGTGCTGGTGGTAGCCCCGGAGCAGGCCATGAACGAGAAGGAGGAGGGGGAGTTGGCGTTGGCCCACAGCTGCGGGTACGCGAGGTTGCTGCGCTTGCAGTCGCCGCTCCCGCTCTGGTAGCTCCCGGCCCCTACCCCGGAGGAGTAGGAGTCGCCGAGGGCGACGTAGGAGGTGGCGGCGGCCTGCGCCTGACCCGCACCGGTGAAGGCGATGGTCAGCGCGATGAGGAATGAACTCGCAAGGGACGTCGCACGTACACGTCTCATGGTGGGGGCTCCATGCTTGGCGGGTTTCGGTCGAAGGAACTGTGACAGCTACGCGCGTTGATTGGAAGTGGGCATGTCAAAAATGACGCTGCGGGTGCTCCTCCTCAGCGATCCGCGACGACCGGCCAACCGGACCGGCATTCGGGCCCAATCCCCCACCACAACGCAATTGGCCCAGAGCGATGCCGCGTGGACCGTCAGGTCTCGGCCCCAACCCCTTCAAGGGGCGGCCAGGATGAAGAACGCGACAAGAGCCGCAAGCAGAGAGACCGCCATGTACACGGTCCGGACCATGATGCGCACCCGCCGCTCACTGCACTCCCGGACAGACTCCGGATGAGCCACGGTGCTGGCCGAAGTGTCCTCGACGCAGTCCGCGACGGACTGCCGCACCTCATCCACGGAACAGCCGGTGCCGCACTCGGTCAGAGCGGCATGCGCGCGTGCCAGTCTGCCCCGCGTGGCCCCCGTACTGGCCTCCATCTCGGCAGCCGCTTCGGAGACGCTCATCCCCAGCCCGTCACACAGCACCACCACCCGCCGCTGCCAGGGCGGGAGTTCAAGAACTGGGGCCCACGGGACACCATCAGGCATCGCTGTACGCCCGGAGAACACGCGCCGGATGCGATGCCACGGCGAGAGCGCGTAATCATGGGCCTGCGCGCGCACCCAGCCCACCGGATCCATGTCGCGGGCGACCTCGGGCCACCGCTGCCACGCGTGCCGGAACGCGTACTCGACCGACTCGAAGGCCAAGGGACGTGTCCCGGTCAGCACGTATGTCTCCCGTATCAGCCCGGGTGCGGCGAAGACGTACAGGGCATCGAATGCTGCCGTGGGCGTGAGCGCCGCCTGCCTTTCAGCCCCTAGCGCCACCCCATCCGGCTGCGACGAGGTCGCCTCGACGGACGGGACCGGCAGGAAACTCATGTCCAGAGCGCGCAGCAGCATCCTGCGGGACCCCGCTTGAGAGTGGATCCGAGGTTGGACCACTGCAGGCGTGCGCGTGCCGGAGAACTCCTCCGCACGGCATCGCTGTTCGACGTTCACGCCCCCTGGACCTCATCCGCTCCGCGTCGGGTCCTGTCACTGCTCTCTCCCACGAAGTGGTCCACCTCATCAACTCGCACTCGGCGCCGCACGCGCTCGTCGCCCCGCCGGACTCAACGCCCGCCTCTCACCGAGGTTTCGCCGGCGACCGCTGCGATCACTCGTTCGAGCCGCGAGGAACCGGCCGTCACGGGCTACGACGCAGCACTCGAACGGTCGGAGGGTGACGCACGCGGAATCTGTTTGCGGGCCACACGCCACTGCGCGATGAGGGCGTCATATATGGGCGTCCCGGACGGCTCGACACCCGATGGAACCGGTGGATTCCCGTCGGGCTCCGGGACGGGTTCAGTGGCGAAGACGGAGGCTTGGCGGTCGCGAAGAAACGGTTCTTCTTGATGGTTCACGTCTCCAAGGAACTCATCAGCCGGCCAGCCCCGCCTGGAGTTGCTCGAACTCGGGCAGCCGTCGACCGTCGTCAACAATCCCGGTCCGCTCACGGATCGCAATTGCCCGCCTGCCGACCCCATCGGATCGGCACGACACGAGACGGCTGGCCGGCTTCCTCACTTTGATGGTGGTGAGGGACAAGGAATCGAGGAGCGCTGTCAGCCGTGACCAGGATGAGTCATGGCCGTCCCCGAGAGCGTCGCGGTTGCCTGTGCGTGTGCTCCCGGGAACGCTGGACCAGCTGACGGAACGCCTCTATTCCTTCTGGTCGTCCCATGACGTGCGATACCAACCCCCGTAGGACGCCAGCAGCGCCACGAGCGCGGCACCGACTCGGGGATCAAGGCCTGGAACGTGGAGCAGTACCGCCTTCGCCGACGGTTTGTGCTCCATGACCATCCGGCCGTCCGCACGCCACCTCACACGCCGTGGCGCGCGTGGGAGGTCTCCGTTGCCCAGCACGGCGCCGACGAGGGCGAACGGAAGCAGGGGAGACAGCAGCCAGCAGAAGCCCCACCAGAACAGCCGTCCCTTGTAGCCCACGACGTCCGGCCCGCCGGCCTGCGACACCGTCCAGCGCGCACGCAACCCACCGCCCTTGAACGCCTTCCGCCGCGCAATGGTGCCGATGATCTGCCCGGCCGCGTCCAGCACCTGATAGGTCATACGGTGCCCATCGGCGGACTGCGTGACCAGACGGGCCAGGGGCTGCGCACGCCCCTCGTCGGCCCACAGGAGGAAGGAACGACCCCCCTTCTTGCGGCCGCCGCGGTACGCGGGAATGCCGCCACCGGGCGGGAGTTCGCGCTCCACCTGAGCAAAGACACGCGGCTCCACCCCCGCACCCGCGATGTGGACGGGATACAGAGGCGGCACCGGGAGCCCGGTGGTCGGGGAGATGCTCCCCAGCCGCGGGGTGTCGTACATGGTGAGACTGACGGTCATGCGCCCTGCTTCCCATCGGTGGTTCTGCCGGGTGGACTCGGTGGCATCCGGGCGGCGGCATCCGCGGTGGCGTCCGACGCCCTCTGGATCCGGCCCGGAGCTCCGCTCGGCGACACGCGTAGCCCCAAGGAGCCCGGCAGGAACTCTAGTTCGTCCAGGACGGGAGCCAGAAGTGGTACGCCTTCGCCACAGCGACGTGGCGCCGATCGTCGTCCTCCTCGCCCCCTCGCACTCCTCTCACTCCTCTCACTTGGATGCCCGCGGCGACGCGTAGTCAGGAGACCGAACTCGCCCACCGCTGACGCCAGGAGCCGTAGGCTGTCGCCGATCGCGACCACCGCGGGCATGGCTCGAGGCAGATCGGCCGGGCCGCTCTTCAAGGAGACGGCACTGGAAAGAACCCCCGCGCGACGATCCATGCCGGTCGCCCTACGGGCCCTGGCCCGGGCCGCGTTGACCGTATGTGCTGTCGACAAAGGCTCGGCGCTCGCCGCGAATTTCGAGAAGAGCTGGGCCGGCACGCCGGACGTGGCAGAGATTCGCACCACCAAGAACAACACACTGCCGTTCCTTGGATCGTCCACCGGCACCCTGACGGTCGACGAGGGCACACCGGCCGACCGTGTGACGCAGTTGGCGGGTGAGCTGCGGGAGTACGTCGTCCGTCGCAGCAAGGTCACCGGCCGGATCACGGCGAACGACATCACCTTCACCGTCGCTGCGGACGAGGGGCAGACGGGCGAGGTCCTGGCGCTCTGGCGGTCGCTGACGGCCGACGACAAGGTGGAACGCGCCGACATCCACGATGCGCCGTGGAAAGAAGCAGCCGTCCGCTGGCGCATCGAGGCCACCGCGGTCGATGCCGCCGGAGTGTTGACGGCGTTCAAGGACATGCTCACCGAGGACGGTCGGCACCGGCATCTCACCGGTGTGACGTCCTTGAAGGTCACCGGGCCGGGGCTCTTCGTGGAGACCGACTTCCACGATGCCTTCCCTGCCGAGGCGATCGCCGCGTACGAGGCGGTTCTCGCTCAGCATTCCATCACCCGCGCGACCCTGCGACGGGACGCCGTGTCCAACTCCGCGGTGACCATCATCGTGGCGGACAGCGCTGACGTGGCCCATGCCCGAGAGCTGGCCAGGAGCGCGGCGCCGAACCTCGGTGCCGCGGTCGAGGTGAGGGGCAGCACCGGTTCGTGACGCAGGCTGGACGGTGCACCGCTCCGGTGTCCCGACTCCAGTTGGACCAGGCCAGCCCATGACCGCGAAGCAGCCGCGCCCACCCAGAGGTCATATCCGCCCCCGGCCGGCGTGCCGCGATAGCCTGCGCAGGTGCAGCACAGCTCTCGAGACGGTCACGGCCCCTGGTCAGCGGTACTCGTCGCTGCCTCCGCCGGGGGCATCCAGGGCCTCGGCACGCTGCTGGGCGGGCTGCGCGGCGATCTGCCGGTGCCGGTGCTGGTGGCCCAGCACCTCAACCGCACCCGCGAGACCCGCATCGTGCACATCCTGCAGCGCGCCACGTCCCTCACCGTGAAGCTGGCGCAGGACAGCGAATCGCCTCAGGCCGGAACGGTCTATGTCGCTCCGCCCGACCAGCACCTGTGCGTGCGAGACGACGGAACCCTGTTTCTGACCCGGGAGGATCGGGTCAACTACGCCCGCCCTGCAGCCGATCCGCTCTTCGAGTCGGCGGCAAAGGCCTACGGGCCGGGAATCATCGCCTGTGTCCTCACCGGTGCGGACGGCGACGGCGCCCGGGGTGTGGAAGCGGTCAAGGATCACGACGGCACTGTCATCGTGCAGGACCCCGAGACCGCCGAGTTCCAGGGCATGCCCAAGGCGGCCATCGGCACGGGACAGGTCGACTACGTCCTCCCCCTGGCCGCCATCGCGCCCACCCTCACCCGCCTGCTGCGGCACCCCACCGACGAACCGCCTGCGCCCGACCAGCGCCCGCAGACCTGACGCAGCCGGTCGGCCCACATCCAGGGCTTCTTCCGCCCTCACCGGGGCACTGTTGCTGATCCTCATCGGGCGTCGGCCAGAGGCAGTCCGAGCCCGGCGGCTCCGTCAGGCCAGGTTGGCGAAGAGGTCGTTGAACGCCTCGGTCATCGACGGGTGGGTGTAGATGCCGTCGCGCAGCACACTGGCGGTTGCGCCGAGGCGGAGGCCGACCGCGAGCGTGCTCACCGTCTCGTGGGCGTCGTGGGCGTCGTGGGCCAGCATCGTCACACCCAACACCTCGTCGGTCTGCGCGTCGACGATCGCCTTCATCACACCGCGCGCGTCGCCGACGATCTTGGCGCGCGGCACGATGCCCATGTCCGCGACCTTGCGCACCGCGATCTTCAGCAGCCGGCCGGTGGCGCGAGCCTGCGCCTCGGTCATCCCGACCCGCGCGAGCGGCAGGGTCGTGAACACAACATGAGGCACAAAGGCGCGATCTGCGGTCCACCGTTGACGTCACCGACGGCGTACACGTGCGGCAGCGACGTGCGCAGGTATTCGTCGACGACGACCTCGCCACGCTGCCCGACCTCGATGCCGGCTTCCGCCAGACCCAGTCCGTCGGTCATCGGACGCCGGCCCAAGGCGGCGAGTACGACGTCCCCGCCCACGGTCCGGGCCGACCCGTCAGTCGTACGGCAGGTCACCACCGCCCGGTCGCCGTCATCGACGACCGGCAGGAGCCGCCGTACATCTGGTCGGACTGCTCGATCAGTACGACACGCCTGCCTGCCTTGGCCAGTGCTCCGACGAGCGTCTTGCCGCCCTTGCCGAAGCCGATGACAGCGAAGTCCACCTTGATCGCGTCCATGGCACGGATGTTGACGGGAACCCTTCTCCAGCCTGGGCATTGAAGGCCGCACCTCGCATCGCTGAAGCCTCCCGGCCCGGTCGCAGTGACGGACCACAAGATTCTCGACGTGCGCGGTGACTCCGTCGGCGCGCATCCGGCATGATGCGCAAGGCAGTTGGCCCACTGCCTCTCATCTTCGCGCGCAACTCGCCTCGGGGAAATGAAGGAATGACAGCGCTCTCGTCGCATATAGCACCTGCCGGTTCGAAGCAGCTGATCTCCCTCAATCGGGGTGACACCGTGCGGCTGGACCGGTCATGGTTTCAACGGTCGTGGTGGAGGCTGGTGTTGTCGGAGCGGTGGAACCTGTCCGCGCTGCTCCGAGACGTTGTGGGCCCGCACACCGCTTCCGGTTCCACCGGAACCGCGCCTGTGGCCACCCGTGACGCTGAAGCGTCGGCGGACCGGCCGGGCATCGGAATGAACGAGCAGGAGTTCGACGAGTTCTATGCGGCAAGTGTCGGGCGGCTGGTCGGTCAGCTGTACGCGATGACGGGTGATCTGGCGGAGGCACAGGACGTAGTGCAGGAGGCGTTCGCGCGGGCATGGGAGCGTCGGCGGCGCCTGGACCGGGACAACGCGCCGGAGGCGTGGGTGCGGACGGTGGCGTCACGGCTGGCGGTGAGCCGGTGGCGGCGGGTGCGGACGGCGCTGATGTCGGCACGTCGGCAGGGGCCGCCCGCGCCGGTGCCGCCGCCGGAGCCGCACCATGTGGCGCTGGTGAACGCGCTGCGCCAGATACCCGAGGCCCAGCGGCGGGCGATCGTCCTGCATCACCTGTGTGATCTGAGCGTGGAACAGGTGGCGGCAGAGACGGGCAGTCCGGAGGGCACGGTGAAGGCGCGGCTCAGCCGGGGGCGGGCGGCGTTGGCGCGGCTGCTGGAGGATACGGAGCTGGATCCGCGGAGTGCGCGATCGGCGGGGGTGCACCATGGCTGACGAGACGATGCTGGAGGAGCAGCTGTCCGAGCTGGCGGAGGCGGGCGGTCGGATGGTGACGCCGCTGTCGGCGGCCGCCGTGCGGGCGCGCGGGGAGCAGCGGACGCGTCGGCGGCGAACTGCCGTCGCGGCGGGGGGCGTTCTGCTGGCCGTGGGGGTGGTGCTGGGTGGTCTGGGACTGACCGGGACGACCGGCGAGCCGAAGGAGGTGGCGACGAGGCCGGGGCCGGTACCAGCGGTCACGACGTCGGCTCCGGAGCCGTCGCGGTCCGCCATATCCCCGGAAGAGAGCAGGACCGGGTCCACCGGGGTGTCACCGTCCGCCGCGACCTCGAAGTCCGCGACTGCCTCGCCGACCACAAGGGAGTCGCCGTCGAGTCGGTCCTCCGTCTCCGCTTCGGCCCCCGTGGGCGATCCGCGTTGGGCAGGCACCCAGCGGTTCGTCCAGGTGAAGGACGCATGGACGGCCGACGGACGGACCTACGTGTCCGTCCGCCCGGGCGAGAAGAAGGTGAACGAGCAGTTCGACACCTGGACCGTCGAACCGGGCACAGGCCCCTACATCACGGTCGCTCTCACCCCGGACGCCCGCACCATCCTCTGCGCACCGCTCGGCGACGAGAAGCAGCCCGCCGACTACCCGCAGTCCCAACTCGTCAGCCGACTCAAGACGATCAGCAGCTCCGAGCGGGAAGGGCTCGGCTACAACCTCACATTCGACGCCCAAGGCCAAGTGACCCTTCTCGAACAGGTCTACCGCGCCTGAACACGGGCGTAGGGACACGGTTACCGGAGGACCGTGGCGGCGGAGAAAGAAATTCTTCCAGAGGGTGCAACCCGGGTGCCGGGTGGCGCGTACAGGTGGTGTTACGTCGACAACCTGACCCATGGGGGATCTTCACCGTGTTCGTCTCCGCCACCTTCCGCCGCGCCGCTGTCGTGCCCGCGGCCGCGCTCGCCGTCGCCGCGCTCACCGTCCTGACGGGCTGCGGCTCGCCGTCCGAGTCGTCCGCCAGGCCGTCCGGCTCCTCTCAAGAGGCCACTCCTCAGGAGGACATGACAGGTTCTTCCGAGGTGTCGCCGTCGGCCTCGGCCGAAGCCCCGGAGGCCTCGCCGGCCGCCGCCTCCTCGCCCTCGCCTGCCGCCTCGAAGAGCGCATCCGCCGCCAGGAGAACGTCCTCCGCCTCGGCCTCGGCTCCCGTGGCCGAACCGCGCTGGGCGGGTACTCAGCAGTTCGTCCAGGTCAAGGACGCGTGGACGGCCGACGGACGGACCTACGTGTCCGTCCGCCCGGCCCAGAAGAAGGTGAACAAGCAGTTCGACACCTGGACCGTCGAACCCGGCTCCGGCTCCTACGTCACGGTTGCCCTCACCCCGGACGCGCACACCATCCTCTGCGCACCGCTCGGCGACGAGAAGCAGCCCGCCGACTACCCGCAGACCCAACTCGTCAGCCGACTCAAGACGATCAACAACTCCGAGCGGGAAGGCCTGGGCTACAACCTGACATTCGACGGCAAGGGCCGAGTGACTCTCCTGGAGCAGGTCTACCGCGCCTGAACGTCGTCGTTGCTCAGGCCGGTGACTCAGGCGTCGGTGCGGATGACCACTTCCAGGGTGCGCGGGCCGTGCACGCCCTCGACACGTTCCAGTTCGATGTCGGACGTCGCCGACGGACCACTGATCATCGTCGTCGGGCGCTCAGGGATCAGCCGTGCCACGGCTTCCGGCGTCCGCGGTGTCCTGGAACGTCTCGCCGTCGTACTCGGCGACCCACTCCGGATCGTGGCCGGCGGGCACACCGATCCGGCGGGCTCCGTGCTCGCGAAGGACGTCGGCAATCACCCGGGAGGTGTCCTGGACGGTGCAGGTGTGCACCCTCGCCCTGTAGTCGACCAGGCGGTCCACGAAGAGGTCGAGGCGTTCCGGGTCGGGCAGGGTGCGGTAGGCGCGCGGCACGGTCACGTCCGGCTCGGCCGGACCGGCCAGGGTCAGGGCGTCCCTCACTCGCCCGGGCACCGTCTCGCGTGCGGTCGTGGTCATCGGTTTCCCTCCTCGTGGGTGTCGGTGGCCGCCTCGTGGCGTGGGTCGTCCCTGAGCCGGGCGCCCTCCTCCGCGGCGGCCTGCAGCGTGACCTCGCCCTCTCCCGAGGCCAGCCACGAGCGGAAGCTCTGCTGGGGCGGGGCCGGGATGTCCCGGCTGTCGGTCCAGCCGTCGAAGGGTGCGGGCAGGCGCGAGATCTTGCGGTCGCGGCCTGCCACCACCCGGCCGCCGACGCCGGCCGCCTTCTGCGCGACGGTGAACAGCCCGGGCCGGCTGATGACCGCGGCTGCGGCCTTCATCGCCAGTTTCTCGGCACTGGCACCCGCCTGCTCGGTGTGCTGGTGACGCAGCTCGACCAGGAGCGAGGGGATGTCGCTCTTCACCGGGCAGGCGTCGAAGCAGGCTCCGCACAGGCTGGAGGCGTACGGCAGCGAGCTGTTCGGGTCGTCCTTGGTGGCGTGCATTCCGGCGAGCTGCGCGGTGAGTACGGCGCCGATGGGGCCGGGGTAGGGGGAGCCGTAGGAGTGGCCGCCGGTCCGTTCGTACACCGGGCAGACGTTGAGGCAGGCCGAGCAGCGGATGCAGTTCAGGGCCTCGCGTCCGATCCGGTCGGCGAGCGCGACGGTGCGTCCGTTGTCGAGGAGCACCAGGTGGAACTCCTGGGGACCGTCGCCGGGGGCGTCGATTTCGACCAGGAGCACCGCGAGAGTGCCCCTTCCCACCATTACCGGCGAGTAAGTAGGCTGACCGGGTCCGTCCAGGCACACCCCCAGGAGAGTTCTGTGTCACTCGATCCCGCTCGTTCACTGGCCCGCGTGATGGGTGGGATGGGGACGCTGCACTTCCTCGCTCCGGCCCCGTTCGACGCCATCGTCCCCCGGGGGCTGCCAGGGCCGGCCCGGGCGTACACCTACGCCAGCGGTGCCGCGGAGCTCGTCGTGGCGGCCGCCCTCGCCAGCCCGCGGACCCGCAGGGCGGGCGGACTGGCCGCCGCGGCGCTGATCGCCGCGGTCTTCCCGGCCAACGTGCAGATGGCCTACGACTGGCGGAACCGTTCCACCCCGCTCAAGGCGATCGCCTACGGCCGACTGCCGCTGCAAATCCCGCTGGCCGCCTGGGCGCTGCTCGCCGCGCGGCAGGGCACGAAGCAGAACCGCCCGGCTCCCGAGGCAGCAGCCTGAGTTCTGCCCTCAAGGCGTCCTGCGCCGGGGCGCGCGGAGCGACGGCCGGCACCGCCCCTTGCCTGTTCGGCGAGTCACCCGGCGACGGTCCTGGCGATGACAGCCACATCCGAACGTTGTCACGGCAGCGCAACAGCACCGCACGCCTCACGGTTCACTCCAGATTCCTGGCTAGCGTTCCCGTCGATCGCCGGCGCTGGCGACCCGACGGCTCTCCAACCAGCCGCGGGCATCAGAAAGGAATCTCATGACGCTCAAGCAACTCGGCCGGATCGGTACGGCAGGTGCGCTCACCATCGCAGCGGCGGGCGCCTCGATCGTCTTCACGCCGTCCATGGCGTCCGCGGACAGCACCTGGGAGTGCTACGGCAAGCAGGTCAAGCGCTGCGCGACGGTGTGGTGGGACGACGAGGCCGACACGTACCGGGCGCGGGCGAAGATCACCGACGTCGCCGGTGGCGGCGACTACACGGTCAAGGTCAACGACGTGAAGCTCCTGCGCTTCAACGGAACCAAGACCGTGACGGTGAAGTCCGCCAAGGACGACGACGGCTGGCACAGCACCCAGGACCTGGCAGGCACCGCGTCGGTCAATCCGTGCAGGTGGCCGAAGAACAGCTTCCAGGTCCAGGCGAAGTTCACCTGGAAGAAGAAGGGCGGGACCGCGAGCACCAAGACCTGGCGCCCCGACATGGGCTGGAGTCACCTCTGCAACTGACCGTGTCCGCCCCGGTGCCCTGCTCGAAGCGAGCCCCCGCGCGCTCACTCCGAGCAGGGCACCTGCCCGCCACTCCATGCCGGTCATGCTGCGCAGCCAAGTCAGTCAGTCAGCTATGTGCAGCCGGCCCGAACCACGGTCACCGCGGCACCTGAGTCAGCGGGCAGCCCTCTGGTAGCGGGTGAGGATGGCGGAGCCGACCTGCTCAGCGCCCAGGCAAGCCAGCTCGGCACGAGGACCATCAGCCGGGAAGAGCCGCCGTCCGGTGCCCAGGACGGAGGGGAAGGTCAGCAGCCGGTACTCGTCGACCAGGTCCGCCGCCTGCAGTTGACTCACGACGCTCAGGCTCCCGGTGACGATCACGTCGCGCCGCTCGTGCTTGACGGTGTCGACCAGGTCGCCGTCGATGACCTGGGAGTTCGCCCACGCCATGGTGTCGGCATTGGTCAGCGTGCGTGAGGCGACCACCTTCGACGCGGCGTTCATCCGCGCGGCGAACGGATCGTCGCGGCCCGGCCACAGCTGCGAGAACAACTGCCAGGTCGTGCGTCCCAGCAGCAGCACTCCGTCGTCCAGTGTCGATCCGAGGCGGAACTTGTCGCCGCCGACACTGTCCGGGCCGTGCCGGAAGGCCCAGCCACCCAGTGGCGTGCCGGCGGACCCGTCCGGGTCGGACACGATCCCGTCCAGGGTGATGAACTCGATGACGATGACGCTCACGATGAGGTTCCCTTCGGTTGGATGCTCACCGGTACGTACCGACGGCACCGCGAGGACTCATCGCCCGCTGCGAAAATCGTCTGCGGAAATTCTCTGGGGCAGTTCGAAGACGTCGAGGACGCGCGGATCGGCGAACACGACGTTGTGCGTGATGCGGCCGCCGGTGACAGTGAACAGCTGCAGGGTGTGCAGGCGGTGACCGCCACCGGGCTCGGGTGCGTACGCGGCCAGCGCGGGCTGCCCGTTGGCCGTCAGCACCTGTACGCACCACCCCGTGCCGCGCATCCCGAACACCCGGTCCATGAACCGGCCGTAGTGCCCACTGCCGCGGAACCACAACGAAACCGGCGGCATCTCCAGCACGGCGTCGTCCGCCAGCAGTCGCACCAACGCGGGTACGTCCGCCGCTTCGAAAGCCTGCACGTACTGCTGGATGACGGTGCGTACTTCGGGATCGTCGGGCTCGGTGACCGTCGCGGCATCGCCTACGCCGGACAGAGCTGAACGGGCGCGCTGAAGCGCGCTGTTGACCGCCGCGACCGTGGTGTCCAACTGCTCGGCGACCTCGGCGGCGGAGAACGCCAGCACCTCGCGCAGTACCAGCACCGCCCGCTGCCGGGCCGGCAGGACCTGCACCGCCGCCACCCAGGCCAGCCGCAGATCGGCCCGCTTCTCCACGTCGAACCGCGCGTCAGGGAACGGCTCCAGCCATGGCACGTCAAGGGCCGGCGCCAGCGGCGCGCCGGGGTCGTCGCTCGGAGCCCCCAACCCGGACGGCAGTGGACGCCGCGCACGCCCTTCCAGAGCGGTCAGGCAGGCGTTGGTCGCGATCCGGTACAGCCAGGTCCGCACCGACGCGCGCGCCGGGTCGTACCGGTCACGAGCCTTCCAGGCGCGCAGCATGGTCTCCTGCACGAGATCCTCGGCCTCGTGGAAGGAACCCACCATCCGGTAGCAGAACGCCACCAACTCACCCCGGTACGGCTCGAAGTCCACGCACTCATCATGCCGCACGCTGCTACTGGGTCCCGAAGCTGCCTCAGCCGGCCGGAACCGCGCAGAGCAGGACGCCGCCGCGCCCCTGGTGCGAGCGGCGTCCTCTCCGTGCGCCGGGGCCTCACCTTCAACTGATCTTCTGGCTAGGGGAGTTTGAGGAGTAGTTCGCTGAGTTCGCCCGGCATGGTGATCATGCAGTCGTGGCCGGTCGGCAGTTCCCAGACCTGGGCGGCAGTGCCGTTGGGCTGGATCGGAGGGATGGGGCGGCGGGTGATGCCCGTCGGCGTGGCGCCGACATTGTGGATGTGCGTGCGCGGAATCGCGTCAGCGGCTGGGTTGTCCAGCCGCACCGGCTGCTGCAGACAGCGCACCGGCTGGTCCGAGAGCATCCCGCGCAGCCAGGCGACGTCGTCCGGGTCGGTGACGCCGAACAGGCCGAGGGGCGCGGGCTGCTCCGGCATCGGCGGCACGCGCCAGCCGCTCTCGGACTTCTCGGCGAGCTCGATCAGTTGCCGTGTCATGGGTTGGACGTCGACGGCGGATTCACCGTCCTCCGGGACCATCGCGTCGAGGTGGACCAGGTGCGCGATGCGGTCCGAAATGCGGTTGGCGGCGGAGGAGATCACCAGCCCTGCGTAGCTGTGGCCGACGAGTACGACGTCGCTGAGGTTCTCCTCGGTGATGAGTCCCACCACGTCGTCGACGTGCGTATCGAGACCCACCTCCGGGCCGAGCAGGTGCGCCTTGTCACCGAAGCCGGTGAGCGAGGGCGCGAACACACGGTGTCCAGCCGCCTCCAGCAGCGGCACCACCCGCTCCCAGCACCGCCCGTTGTGCCAAGCACCGTGCACCAGCAGAAATGTAGTCATGGGTCTTCCTTCGCAGGAGCAGCAGGGCACGATCGCGCGCACGCCGCTGACCTGCGGCTCTGGCGGTTACCTTTCGTGCCTCGGTACTGTTTGAGTACCTGAAACATGCTGGTGCACACGACGCGCCGCAGGCAATAAGGCACATTTCTGTGACCCGGTTCTCTGGAGGTAACCATGGGCGCGGTACAGGGCGATGCACGATCGTCAGAGCCGCCCAGCGACGCGTGCCGGACCCGAGTGGTGCTCGACATCGTCGGAGACAAGTGGTCGCTGCTGGTCGTGCGCCATCTCCGGGACGGTCCGCGCCGCTTCACCGAGCTCAAAAGGGCCATCGACGGAATCAGTCAGCGCATGCTCACCGTGACACTGCGCAGCCTGGAACGCGACGGAATCCTGACCCGCACCGTCCACAACGTCATGCCGCCGCATGTCAGTTATGAGCTCACCGAGATGGGCCTCACTCTGCGCAAGGCCACTGCTCCTCTGCTCGAATGGAGCGTCGCGCACCTCGCGCGGATCGACGATGCGCGCAGCTCCTATGACGCCCGCACCGATCCGCCGATGACCTCGTAGCGGGACGGCACGCCAGGTACCACCCGGCCACCTCGCCTTGAGGACGGCCGCACCCGCACGCCGCATGCAGCACCACCCGCGCTCGCGCCCCGACGATGGGTGCAGCATCCGGCTCCGATCCGGATCACGCCCAGCTGATCAGCCTTCGTCGTGGCACAGACAGAACGGGTGGCCGGCGGGGTCGAACAGCACCCGGACGTTCTCCTGCGGCTGATGCCCCGCGACGACGGCGCCGAGGGCGACCGCCTCGGCCACTGCCGATTCCAGATCGCCGACCTGAAAGTCGAAGTGCATCATCGGGCGTTGCTCGCCAGTGACCGGCGGCCACACCGGAGCCCGGTAGCCGTCCGCCTGCTGGAACACGAAGAACGGTCCTTGCGGGGAGGCGGCGAGGACGGTCGTTCCGGGCTCCTCGTGCCCGATGTCCCAGCCGAGGAGGTCGGCGTAGAAGTTCGCCAGGCTGCGAGGGTCCGGAGCTTCGATGGTCGTTCCCCACCACATGCCACCAGTTCGTGATCTCATTCCGACAGCCTGCCTCATGGCCACCTGCTTGGCGTGCAGCCGCTGCGCCCCCGGAATCGGCGGGCGAGCAGCCGCCCGTACGCAACATCGCGAACGGCCACTTCAAGGGAGATGTCATACAGGCTTCCAGCATTCACAGCCTGGACCCCTCCCAGCTGTCCACAACCGCCCGGCCCGCCGATACCGCTCGATCCGAACCGGCCGCCGCAGAACCGCGGAGGACGGAGGAAGAGCCTCGCCTCCGACTACGTCTCTTCCAGCGCGAGGGCAGCTGCATCCACGAAAGGCCTGATCAGTCGTATGTAAGCGCGCAACGTCTCCTGGAACTCACGACGGTTGTCCCGGCTGACGTTCTCGGCCGTGGCCGCGAGAGCGGTGCTGAGCGTGCCCGACATGATCAGAAGGTTCGATGCTGCTACTTCGACCGTGGACGGGCCTTCCAGGCCGATCAGCGTCGCTGCCCTGCGAAGTTGTTGATGCCGGTCGCGGTGACCGGCCAGAGCGGCCTCGCACTCGGTGGACCGAAGACTGTCGACTCCCCTGAGTCCGTCAGCGACGGCCTCGGCCCGCTCAATGAGGTCGAGGTAGGCGGCTCGTCGGGTCTGCCGAGTACCTTCGCAGCGCTGCGCGTCCCTGTTGGCATGGACCTGGATCCGGGCTGCGTGGGCATTGCCCCTGCTGGTCAGCCAGCTCGCCAGCGAACTGGCCGCGATCGCGGTGACACCAGTGAGGCCAGCGACGATTAGCGAGTTGTCCATCACGGGGAGGAGTCTCTCGAAGAAGGCTCAACGACGGCTACCGCCTCCCCCACACTCCGGTCTCGGTCGACGGCCCGGGAGAGTGCCGCCTGGTCGGCCTTCGGCGGGCCGACGACAAACCGATGCCCGTCGTGCCGCATCGCCTGCTCGCGAAGAGTGCGTACGAGCGTCGTGACGTGGGGCCTGTCACGGTGGCTGATTGCGGCGACGCCGATGTGCCGGATCGGGCCCGGCGACTTGATCGGAACGCTCTTCAGACCCGGGATCTCGGGGGCGAGTGCGATGGAGGGGATCAGGGAGATTCCCATGCCCGCGGCGACGAGGGAGCGGGCGAAGAAGTAGTCGGTGGTGGTGCCGCGGATTTCCGGATCGAAGCCGGCGTGTTCCGCGAAGCGGCGCAGGTATGCCTCGGTCTTGAGGCAGCCGAGCACCCAGGGTTCGGCTGCCAGATCGTTGAGGTCGAGCGCGTCCTGGTCGGCGAGTCGGTGGCCCTGAGGCAGGACGACGTGCAGGGGGTCTGCCAGGAGCGGTGTCCACTCCAGGCTGGAGCTGGGGCCAGGGCCGACGGGGAGCGGGCCGTCGAAGTGGTAGGCGAGGGCGAGGTCCACGGCGCCTTGGCGGACGAGTGGGAGGGTGTCCTCGGGTTCGCCCTCCCTGACGTGGACCACGGTGCGGGGATGGGCTGCCGTGAGCTGGGTGAGGGCAGCGGGCAGCAGGAGCCTGCCGCCGCTGGTGAACGTGGCGACGGTGAGTTGGGTGCGGCCGGTGCGGAGCTCGGCGACCTGCTGCTGTGCGAACTCGATTTCCGCTGCGACGGATTCGGCGGCGCCGACCATGATCCGGCCCGCCTGTGTGAGGGTCACGCCTCGGGTGCTGCGCGCCACGACCTGGGCACCGAGGCCGCGTTCCAGGGCGGCCACCTGCTGGGAGACGGCCGAGGGCGTGAGTCGGAGTGCGGCGGCCGCCTGGTTGAAGCTGCCGTACTCCGCCACCGCCCGCAGGACGCGGAGCCGCTGCACATCGATCAACAGTTTTCCTTAATACGTATCCAGCAAGTCGGGACTTCTGCTGATGACGATAGGGATCCAGGCTTGGGGCATGCAAAGGATCTGTGTCATCGGCGGAAGCCGGTACTTCGGAAAGCTCCTGGTCGAACGCCTTCAGGCTGCGGGCCACCAGGTCACGGTCATCAACCGCGGCTCCACCCCGGCACCTGCCGGCGTCGAGCACCTCGTCGTCGACCGCAACGACGAGGCCGCCCTGACGGCCGCGCTCGACGGACGCGCCTTCGATGTCGTGGTGGACCAGGTCTGCTACACCCCGGTACAAGCCGCGGTCGCCACCCGCGCCTTCGACGGCCGCACCCGGCGCTACGTCATGACCTCCACGATCGAGGTCTACGACCCCGCAACCGCCACCTTGCCGACCGTGCCGTCGGGGACGCCCGTCACGGAGGAGAGCGTGGACCCGGCCACCTGGCAGGTGGCCATGGACCTGCCCTGGCACGACGACGCCTACCTGGAGGCGCACTACGCCGAGGGCAAGCGGCAGGCCGAGGCCGTCTTCGCCCGCGCCCGCAGATTCGCCTTCGCCACCGTGCGCAGCGCCCATGTACTCGGCGGCGGCGCGCAGGAGTTCACCGGCCGGCTGGCGCACTATGCCGAGCGCGTCACCCGGGGCGACGCGGTCGCTGTGCACGCGACGGCGCTGCCCACGGTCTTCATCCACTACGAGGAGCTGGCGGACCTGCTGATGTGGGCGAGCGTCGCCGACTTCACCGGCCCCGTCAACGCCTGCTCCGACGGCCCGCTCACTGTGCACGACCTCACCGACATCGTCGCCAAGCAGGCCGGCCGGAAGGCGGTCCACCGGACCGTCCGCGCGGGCGAAGAAGCCTCCCCGTTCTCCTTCGACCGCCACTACGCCATGAGCAACGCCCGCGCGAAGGCGCTGGGTTTCTCTTTCTCCCGCTCCACCGACTGGCTGCCCGGCGCCGTCGCCGAAGCACTCGCCCTGTCCCCCGTTCCCACAGACTGAGGAACCAAGCCACCATGCAGAAGCGCACCATCGCCCACACCTCCGTCGGCGCCATCGGTCTGGGCGCCATGCCGCTGTCCATCGAGCACCGCCCGGACGAGACGCGGGCCATCGCCACCATCCACGCCGCCCTCGACTCCGGTGTCACCGTCATCGACACGGCTGACAGCTATCACTGGCACGCCGACGAGGTGGGTCACAACGAGCTGCTGATCGCCCGCGCCCTGGCCCGCTACGGCGTCGGCGCCTCCCACGTCCTGGTGGCTACGAAGGGTGGCCGCGGCCGGCCCGGTGACGGCAGCTGGACCGTCACCGCCACCCCCGCCCACCTCAAGCACGCCGCGCAAGCCTCCGCCGAGCGCCTGAACGTCGACGCGATCGGCCTGTACCAACTGCACAAGCCCGACCCGACCGTGCCCTGGGCGGAATCCGTCGGCGCGCTGCGCGAGCTTCTCGACGCCGGCACCATCCGCGCCGCGGGGATCTCCAACGTCACCACCGCCCAGATCCGCGAAGCCCACCAGATCCTCGGCGACGGTCTCGTCTCCGTACAGAACCAGTACTCCCCCGCCGTCCGCGACAGCGAGCCCGAGGTGCAGCTCAGTGAACAGCTGGGGCTGGCCTTCCTGGCCTGGAGCCCGCTCGGCGGCATCTCCCGCAGCTCCCTCGACGGCCCCTCCGGCCCCACCTCGACAGGCACCGCCTTCCACCGTATCGCCGCCGAACACGGCGTCACCCCCCAGCAGATCGCCCTGGCCTGGCTGCTCGCCCGCTCCCCGGCAGTGATCCCGGTACCGGGTGCCAGCCGCCCCGCCTCCATCGCCGACTCCGCCAGGGCCGCGGAACTCACCCTCACTACAAGGGAGTTGGAGGATCTTGAGGCCGTTGTGCCGAGCTGAACCGGGGACGGGTCGCATACCGACCTTGACCGGGGCCGCCGAATCTCCGCGAGGAAGCGGACCGAAGCACGTCGAACCACTGCGCGACTCCCCTGCCCCCTGCTTAGATCACGCACATGCAGGTGATAGCCACGGATGATCCGTTCTACGTGTCGGGCACGTTCTGGGCAGCCGCTGCCGTGCTCGCCTCTCTCCTCACCGGAATGGCTGCCGTCTGGGCGACACTGCGGGCAGCGAACCCGAAGCGGAGCATTCGGTACTCGTTCGAGGAGACCGAACTGCTCGTCAATCACCCCCATGTCGACGGATCGATCGAAGTCCTCAGGGACGGTGTCAGCCTCACCAGCCCACGCGTCGTCAGGCTCCGCATACGCAACAACGGGCGGCGTGACATCGTCGCAGCCGACTTCAGCCAGCAGCGTCCCATCCGGGCGTCATTCGGGACACCGGTTCTGGACATCCTCGAACCGGTGCCTCAGCCGGACGACATCGATCCGCCGTCCGTCACCAGGCATGGCGCCCAGATCCGCATCGCACCGCGGCGGTTCGGGAGCGCCACGGAGACGTCCTACGCGGTGCTGGTGGACGGCGAGACCACCTGCGAACTGCACCACGACCTGGAGAACGTGCGCGTCAGCGAAGGCATCCCGCTGAGCTTCACGACTCGGCTGAAGGCAGAGGTCGTCTTCCCGATGGCAGTCGCTGCGTACGCACTTCTGCTCCTGATCTTTGCTCCCTTCTCGTAGGGGCTGGGGCGATGCCGCGGATACCGGCTCCTCGCCCATGCCCACCAGCAGGACAAGGAACACCGGCCCGCATGGGCGGTGTTCGGCCGGCGATCACGCGCGCCGGGAAAGGGTAGGCGTCCCCGTTCGAGAAGAGTGGTCGGTACCCGGACGAGTCGTCCCGGCGCCGACCAGCCCTGTCAGGGGTGGACGGCACCCTGCAGGGTGACGGTGTCGTCCAGGCAGCGGTCGAGGAGGGCGTGCAGGCGGGAAGCGGGAAGGGCCGGGTTGGCCGCGGCGCTCTCGGCGGTACGGGGGTCTGCGAGGAGGTCTTCCAGGGTGGCGGGTGCCAGGTTCGGGTTGGTGGCGGCTGCCTGGCGCACCGTGGGGTCGAGGTCCCGCACCGGGGGCTCGAGCAGGGCGGGGTCGGATGCGGCCAGTGCCCGTACCTCCGGATCCGG
>NZ_JAMOLN010000080.1 GCF_024448165.1 Streptomyces longispororuber | reverse complement strand
CCGCCGCCACGCTCGCCAGCATCGTGCCGTCGGGGCTGAACGCCACCCAGCTCATCCGCCCCGTATGACCCGTGAGCGTCGCGCGGGAGCGGCCCGTGGCCGGGTCGACGAGTTCGATGCGGCTGCCGACGCCCACGGCGACGGCCGCGCCCTCGGGGTGCACCGCCAGGCAGCGCACCCCGTCGAACGTCCCCTTGTACGTGGCGAGTTCACCGCGCGCCGCACCGGTGCGCGCGTCCCACGTGCGCAGTGTCCCGTCGTCGCCGCCCGTGAACAGGGTCCGGTCGTGCGGGCTGTACGCCACCGCGCGGACGGCGCCCGCGTGGCCCTCGCACGTGGCGGTCTCACGGGCCTCGACCGTGTCCCACAGGCGCACCGTCCGGTCCGCGCCGCCCGAGGCGAGGACCCGGTTGTCCGGGGCGAAGGCCAGGCAGGTGACCGGGCCCGTGTGGCCGGTGAGCCGGGCCGCGGGGCGCGTGGCGTCACGGGTGGGGGAGGCGTCGTCCGGGGCTGGGCTCCTCGCGGCCGGTGCGGAATCGCGGAGGAGGTAGGCGGGGACCGCGAGCGCCGTGGCCGCCACGGCGGTCGCCGCGAGCAGGGCGGTGCGGCGGGTGGGCCGCCACTTCCGCGCGAAGGTGCCGGCCGGCGGGGCGTCGGCGGGGGCCGTCCCCGGCCGGGGCGTCGTGGCCGACAGGCGTTCCAGGAGGGCCTCGGCCGTCGGCCGCTCGCCCGGTTCCTTCGCCAGGCACGCCGCCACCAGTCCCCGTAGATCGGGATAGCGGGCCAGCCCGGTCAGCGCGGGTGGTTCGGAGGTGATCCGGTGGACGACCGTCGCCGTGCTCGTCGCTTCGAACGGGCCGCTGCCCGTCGCCGCGAAGGCCAGCACCGAGCCGAGCGAGAACACGTCCGTGGCCCGCGTGACCAGGTCCGGGGTACGGAGCTGCTCGGGGGACAGGTACGCGCATGCGGCCGGGTCCGTCGGCTCCGGGGGCGTGCGCGGCGCGTGGGCGATGCCGACGATGCGGGGGCCGTCGTCGGTGAGGACGACGTGGTCGGGGTCGAGGCCGCGGTGGACCACCCCGCACGCGTGGATCGCGGCGAGCCCCTCGGCGAGATCCGCCGCAAGCCGGGGCACCGTGTGCGGCGGCAGCGGTCCTTCCCGGGTGATCCGTTCCCGGAGCGTCGGGCCCGGCACGAACTCCGCTGCCGGCCAAGGGGGTTCGGCGGACGGGTCCGCGTCCACGGTCCGCGCCGTGCGGCGGCCGTCGATGCCCCGGGCCGCCTCGACCTCCCGGGCGAACTCCGCCCGGTCCAGGTCGCCACGTGACCGCTTCACCACAGCGCCCGCCTGCCGCGGGTCCGACGGACCCGGTGACTCCACCATCAGCTACCCCCGTGATCGCGATGCCGCCCGGAATTGAACCACGGGAGAGGACGCGCACATCCCTTGTCTGACGATCCGTCAGGTAAGAGGATGTGTCCCGGCCGTAATTGACGCTCCGTCAGATAGGGGGTTCGGGCATGGCGCCGCTCGCGTACGGCATTCAGCTCCCGATCCAGTCCCAGAGCACCATGTACGCCGAATCCTGGGAGGCCGCCGCAGGCGCCGACGACCTCGCCGAGATCGCCCGCGCCTGTGACCGCGGAGGCTTCGACTACATCGCCTCCTGCGACCACGTGGCCATCCCGCGGCGGCTCGCCGACGCCATGTCGACGACCTGGTACGACCCGGTCGCCACGCTCTCCTTCCTCGCCGGGATCACCGAGCGCGTGCGGCTGCTCAGCCACGTCGCGATCCTCGGGCTGCGCCACCCGCTGGTCTCCGCCAAGCAGTACGCCACGCTCGACCACCTGAGCGGCGGGCGGCTGATCCTGGGCGTCGGGGCCGGGCACGTGGAGGAGGAGTTCGACGCCGTCGGGGCCGACTTCGCGCGGCGCGGGGCCGTGCTCGACGAGAGCATCGACGCCGTGCGGGCTGCCCTGGGCGCCGATGAATTCCCGGTCCACAAAGGGGAGTTCTTCGCCTTCGAGGGGCTCGGGCAGCGGCCGAGGCCCGCGCAGGCGCGGGTGCCGGTGTGGGTCGGCGGCTCCTCCGCGCCCGCCGTGCGCCGGGCCGCCCTCAAGGGGGACGGCTGGCTGCCGCAAGGTGATCCGCGCGACCGGCTCCCGCAGCAGATCGAGAAGGTGCGCCGGCTGCGCGCCGAGGCCGGGATCGAGGCGCCGATCACCATCGGCGCCATCACCGAGCCGCTGTACGTGGGCGCGCCCGGCTGGGAGACCGGGCGGCGCACGGTGTCGGGCGCGCCGGACGCCGTCGCCGAGTCGCTGCGCGCGTACCCGGCCATGGGCGTCGACCAGATCCAGGTCCGCTTCCGCAGCCGGGGGCGCGCCGAGCTCGTCGACCAGATCGCGGCCTTCGCCACCGAGGTCGCACCCCAACTCAGCTGAGGAGCAGGAGACATGGGCAAGCTTGACGGGCGGGTCGTGCTGATCACGGGTGCGGCGCGCGGGCAGGGCGAGCAGGAGGCCAGGCTGTTCGCCGCGGAAGGGGCGCGGATCGTCGTCGCGGACGTCCTCGACGACCAGGGCGAGGCCGTCGCCAAGGACATCGGCAACGCCGTGTACGTGCACCTCGACGTGAGCAAGGAGGAGGACTGGGGCGCCGCCGTGCGGACCGCCCTGGGCGCCTTCGGGAAGATCGACGGGCTCGTCAACAACGCGGGCATCCTGCGGTTCAACGAGCTGGTGTCGACGCCGCTCGACGAGTTCCAGCAGATCGTGCAGGTCAACCAGGTGGGCGCGTTCCTCGGGATCAAGACCGTCGCGCCGGTGATCGCCGACGCCGGGGGCGGTTCCATCGTGAACACCGCCTCGTACACGGGGGTCACGGGCATGGCGTACGTGGGCTCCTACACCGCCACCAAGCACGCCATCGTCGGGCTCACCCGGGTCGCCGCCCTGGAGCTCGCCGCGAAGAAGATCCGGGTCAACGCGGTCTGCCCCGGCGCCATCGACACCGCCATGAGCAATCCGGCCCAGCTCGACCCCACCGCGAACACCGAGGAGGCCGCCGAGGCCCTCGACGGGCTGTACCGCAAGCTCGTGCCGCTCGGCCGGGTCGGCCGGCCCGAGGAGGTCGCGCGGCTCGCGCTCTTCCTCACCGCCGAGGAGGACTCGGCGTACATCACGGGACAGCCGTTCGTGATCGACGGGGGCTGGCTCGCGGGCGTCAGCGTGCTCTGACGTCCGCACCGGCCAAGGTATCTGACGCTGCGTCAGGTATTGACGGTCCCCACCCGCAGTGGAACAGTCGACCCATCCAATCTGACGGATCGTCAGAAACTGACGAGGACGGTGAACCTCCTTGGAATTCGGGCTCTTTGTACAGGGATACGTGGGCAAGCAGGCGCTGACCGACCCCACCGCCGAGCACCGCGCGCTCATGAACGAGACCGAGTACGTCATCCAGGCGGACAAGTCCGGCTTCAAGTACGCCTGGGCGTCCGAGCACCACTTCCTGGAGGAGTACTCGCACCTCTCGGCCAACGACGTGTACCTCGGCTACCTCGCCCACGCGACGGACCGGATCCACCTCGGCTCCGGCATCTTCAACCCGCTCGCGCAGGTCAACCACCCGGTCAAGGTGGCCGAGAAGGTCGCCATGCTCGACCACCTCAGCGAGGGGCGCTTCGAGTTCGGCAGCGGGCGTGGGGCCGGCTCGCACGAGATCCTCGGATTCATCCCTGGTGTGACGGACATGAACTACACCAAGGAGATCTGGGAAGAGACCATCGCCGAGTTCCCGAAGATGTGGCTCCAGGACGAGTACGTCGGGTTCCAGGGCAAGCACTGGTCGCTGCCGCCGCGCAAGATCTTCCCCAAGCCGTACGGGACGTCGCACCCCGCCATGTGGTACGCCGCCGGGTCCCCGCCCTCGTACGCGATGGCCGCCCGCAAGGGCCTGGGCGTCCTCGGGTTCAGCGTGCAGAAGGTCTCCGACATGGAGTGGGTCCTGGAGCAGTACAAGACCGCCATCCAGGACGCCGAGCCCATCGGTGACTTCGTCAACGACAACGTGATGGTGACGTCCACCGCCATCTGCGCCGAGACCCACGACAAGGCCGTCGAGATCGCCGTGAACGGCGGGCTCAACTACCTCCAGTCGCTGGTCTTCCGGTACCACGACACCTTCCCGCGGCCCGAGGGCATCCCCGAGTGGCCGGAGATCCTGCCGGAGTACTCGGCCGAGATCATCGAGCTGCTCATCGCCGAGGAGCTGATGATCTGCGGCGACCCGGACGAGGTGCTCCAGCAGTGCAAGCGCTGGGAGCAGGCCGGGGCCGACCAGTTGTCGTTCGGGCTGCCGATCGGCATCTCGCACGAGGACACGCTCAACTCGATCAAGCTGATCGGGGAGCACGTCATCCCGAAGATCGACACGGATCCGGTGCACCGGACGACCCGGTTCCGCGGTCAGGCCGGGGCCTGACCCCTGCCAGCTGCCCCGGTCCTCCTCCTCCCGGACAGGAGGGCCGGGGCCCTGTCGTCGCCCGGCCACGGGGCGCTGCCCCGGGCCCCGCTCCTCAATCGCCGGAGGGGCTTGTCGTGAGCGGGAGGGCCGGGGCCCTGTCGTTGCCCGGCCGCGGGGCGCTGCCCCGGGCCCCGTCGCGCGTACCCGCCGAACGAGCCGCACGAAAGGACCAGGCATGCTCGACCACCTCATCAAGGGCGCCACCGTCGTCGACGGGACCGGCGCCCCCGCCCACGTCGCCGATGTCGGCATCCGCGACGGGCGCATCGCCGTCATCGCCGAGCCCGGGACCGTCGCCGAGGAGGCACGGTCCAGTGAGGACGCCTCGGGGCTCGTGCTCGCGCCCGGGTTCGTCGACCCGCACACGCACTACGACGCCCAGCTGTTCTGGGACCCGTACGCGACGCCCTCCCTCAACCACGGGGTGACGACCGTCGCGGGCGGCAACTGCGGGTTCACGCTCGCCCCGCTGAACCCCGAGCGGCCCGCGGACGCCGACTACACGCGGCGCATGATGTCCAAGGTCGAGGGGATGTCGCTGGTCGCCCTGGAGGAGGGCGCCCCGTGGACGTGGAACTCCTTCGAGGAGTACCTCGGCGCGCTGGACGGGCGGATCGCGGTCAACGCCGGGTTCATGGTGGGGCACTGCGCGCTGCGCCGGTACGTGATGGGGGCCGACGCCGTCGGCGGGCAGCCCAGCGAGCGGCAGATGGAGGAGATGCTCGCGCTCTTCCACGCGGCCATGGACGCCGGGGCCTGGGGGCTCTCCACCACGCAGTCGTCCACCCACTCCGACGGCGACGGGCAGCCCGTCGCCTCCCGGCACGCGCTGCCCGCCGAACTCGTCGCGCTCAGCAAGGCGGTCGGTGAGCACGAGGGCACCCAGATCGAGGCCATCGTCGCGGGCTGCCTCGACCAGTTCAGCGACGCCGAGATCGATCTGTTCGTCGAGATGAGCGCGGCCGCGGGACGGCCGCTCAACTGGAACGTGCTGACCATCGACGCCGCCGTGCCCGAGCGGGTGCCCCGGCAGCTGGAGGCGAGCGAGCGCGCCCGCAAGTCGGGCGGCCGGATCGTCGCCCTGACCATGCCGATCCTGACCCCGATGAACATGTCGCTGGGCACGTTCTGCGCGCTCAACCTCATCCCCGGGTGGGGCGACGTCCTCGGGCTGCCGGTCGACGAGCGGATCGCGAAGCTGCGCGACCCGGACGTGCGGGCCGAGATGCTGCGGCGGGCCGACAGCAAGGAGGCCGGGGTCTTCCGGCGGCTCGCGAACTTCGGGCGCTACGTCATCGGGGACACCTACTCCGAGGCGAACGAGGGGCTGACCGGGCGGGTGGTGAAGGACATCGCCGCCGAGCGCGGGCAGGAGGCCTTCGAGTGCCTCGTCGAGATCTGCGCCAACGACGGGCTGCGGACCGTGCTGTGGCCGATGCCGACCGACAACGACCCCGACTCGTGGACCCTGCGCGCCGAGACCTGGCAGCACGACGACGTCATGCTGGGCGGCTCGGACGCCGGCGCGCACCTGGACCGGATGTGCGGGGCGCCGTACACGACCCGGTTCATCGGCGACTGTCTGCGCGGGCGGAAGCTGGCGAGCCTGGAGCAGGCCGTGAAGATGCTGACCGACGACCCCGCCCAGCTGTTCGGGCTGCGCGAGCGGGGCCGGGTGCGGGAGGGGTTCCACGCCGACCTGGTGCTGTTCGACCCGGAGACCATCGACGCGGGCAAGGCCACCCTCGTGCACGACCTGCCGGGCGACAGCCCGCGGCTCGACTCGAAGGCCATCGGGATCACCGCCGTGTGGGTCAACGGGGTGGAGGCGATGCGCGGCGACGTGGTGAGCGGGGCCGTGCCCGGCAAGGTGCTGCGGTCGGGGACCGACACCAGGACGGTGAGTACCAGGTGAGCGCATCCCAGCGGCTGTTCATCGGCGGCGAGTGGGTCGAGCCCGGCGGCGGGCACTATGAGGTGATCGACCCGGCAAGTGAGGGTGTCGTGGGGCTCGCCCCCGAGGCCTCCCGGCAGCAGGTGCACGACGCCGCCCGGGCCGCCCGCGACGCCTTCGACACGTGGTCGCGGACGAAGCCGGAGGAGCGGGCCGCGGTCCTCGACCGGGCCGCCGACGTGATGCAGCGGGACTTCGCCGCGCACGCCGAGCTCGCCCAGGCCGAGAGCGGCGCGACCAGCGGAACCGCGCGCGGCATGCAGGTCGCGGTCGGGGTCGCCCGGTTCCGGCGGTACGCCAGGGGGGCCCTGGAGCCCGTCGAGGAAGGGCTGCCGCCGCAGATCAGCGAGGCCGGGCCGATGGGGAGGGCGGGGGTGACGGGCGCCCTCGCCGTGCGCCAGCCCGTCGGCGTCGTCACCTGCATCACCTCGTACAACAACCCCTGGGCCAACCCGGCGGGCAAGGTCGCGCCCGCGCTCGCCATGGGCAACACCGTCGTGGTGAAGCCCGCGCCGCAGGACCCGCTCTCGGTGTACCGGATGGCGGCGGCGCTGGAGGAGGCCGGGGTGCCGCCGGGCGTGGTCAACGTGGTGAGCGGCAGGGAGGTGGCGGTGGGGGAGGCCGCCGTCGACTCGCCGGACGTCGACATGGTCAGCTTCACCGGGTCCACGGCGGTCGGGCAGCGCATCGGCGAGGTGTGCGGGCGGTCCATGAAGCGGCAACTGATGGAGCTGGGCGGCAAGGGCGCCGCGATCGTCCTCGACGACGCCGACCTGGACTCGGCCGTCGCCGGGATCGGCACCACGTACGCCTTCTACAGCGGTCAGATCTGCACCGCCCCGACCCGGGCGATCGTGCACCGCTCCGTGTACGACGCGTTCGTCGAGAAGCTGCGCGGCTACCTCGGGTTCATGAAGGTCGGCGATCCGCGGGCGCAGGGCACGGTCGTCGGTCCCGTCATCTCGGGCGCGCACCGCGAGCGCGTCGAGTCGTACGTGGAGCTGGGCCGCAAGGAGGGCGCGACCGTCGTGGCGGGCGGCGAGCGGCCCGCCCTGGAGAAGGGCTTCTACGTGGCCCCCACCCTGCTCGCCGACTGCACCAACGACATGCGGGTGGTGCGCGAGGAGATCTTCGGTCCGGTCGTCGCCGTCGTCCCGTTCGACGGCGACGAGGACGAGGCGGTCGCCCTCGCCAACGACAGCGAGTACGGGCTCATCGACTACGTATGGTCGGGGGACGTCGCCCGCGCCTTCCGGGTCGCGCGGCGGCTGCGGGCCGGCGGGGTCGGGGTGAACACGATCGGGCGGAACATGGAGGCGCCGTTCGGCGGGTTCAAGAAGAGCGGGGTGGGCCGGGACGTCGGCTCGTACGCCCTGCACGCGTACAGCGAGCTGCAGTCGATCGTCTGGCCCGGGTGACGAAGTCCACGAAACCTGCACGGGAAAATTTGGAACCTGGGCAAATCGGACCCGGCAACGATTACCGAATATCGGACGCCGGGCCGATCGCCTTGCGATGTGCGGCCGATTCCTGCAATCTTCCCGTTGGGTCGAAAGTGACTGCCCGAATTGCCCATGGATTATTAACCGGCGAAGTCATGATGAATCCCGCCAGATGTGGAAACCGCAGGATTTAACGTCCTGTTCATGACTCAGCTGGACGCACGGCCCTCGACGGCGCGGGCCGCAGACAGCGCCGCCGACGGCGGTGGCAAGGGGCTCGGCGGGAACTCCGTCGGGCTGCTCGGCAGTGCCGTCATCGGCGTCTCCACCGTCGCGCCCGTCTACTGCCTGACCTCGACGCTCGGCTCCACGGCCGGCGAGGTCGGGCTGCAGATGCCCGCCGTCTTCCTCGCCGGCTTCCTGCCGATGCTCCTCGTCGCCTTCGCGTACCGGGAGCTCAACAAGGTCATGCCGGACTGCGGCACGTCCTTCACCTGGACCGTGAAGGCCTTCGGGCCGCGCGTCGGGTGGATGTGCGGCTGGGGCCTGGTGATCGCGACGATCATCGTCCTGTCGAACCTCGCGGGCGTCGCGACCTCGTACTTCTGGCTGCTCGCGGGCGAGATCACGAACAACGGCGCGGTGGCCGACCTGGACGGCAACAAGGCCGTCCACATCGTCACCTGCCTCGTCCTGATCGCCGCCGCGACGGCCGTCAGCTACCGCGGCATGACCGCGACCAAGGGCGTCCAGTACACGCTGGTCGGACTCCAGCTGGTGGTGCTCGCCGTCTTCGTCGTGATGGCGGTGACGAAGGCGGGCTCCGCGGACTTCGCCGCGACGTCGGTGGACTTCTCCTGGTCCTGGCTGAACCCGTTCTCCGTGCAGTCCTTCGGCGCGTTCACCGCGGGCCTGTCCCTGTCGATCTTCATGTACTGGGGCTGGGACACCTGCCTGACCGCCAACGAGGAGACCATCGGCAGCGACCGCACGCCGGGCCGCGCCGCGCTCATCGCGATGGTCGTCCTCGTCGGCTCCTACCTGGCGACCGGCGTGGCCGCCCAGATGATCGTCGGCTCCGGCGACCAGGGCCTCGGCCTCGCCAACCCGGAGACCTCCGACAACGTCTTCGCCGCGCTCGCCGGCCCCGTCATGGGCCCGACGCTCGGCATCCTCCTGTTCGTCGCCGTCCTCGCCTCCGCGGCGGCCAGCCTCCAGACCACGTTCATCCCGGTAGCCCGCACGGTCCTGGCCATGTCGACGTACGAGGCCCTGCCCGCCTCCTACGCCCGCGTCCACCCGCGCTTCAAGACGCCCGGCCGCGCCACGATCACCGCGGGCGTCGCCACGGCCGTCTTCTACACGGTCATGACGCTGGTCTCCGAGCACGTCCTCGTCGACACGATCTACGCGCTCGGCCTCATGATCTGCTTCTACTACGCGCTGACGGCCTTCGCCTGCGCCTGGTACTTCAAGGGCGAGCTGACCCGCTCGGTCCGTGACGTCACCTTCAAGGGCCTCTTCCCGCTGCTCGGCGGCGTCCTCCTGTCGGCCGTCTTCGCCAAGACCCTGATCGACATGTGGAACCCGGAGTACGGCAGCGGCTCCTCGGTGTTCGGCGTCGGCTCGGTGTTCGTCATCGGGGTGGGCCTGCTGCTCGTCGGCGTCGTCATCATGCTGGTGATGGGGCGGCGCAGCCCCGCGTTCTTCCGCGGCGAGGTGCTGAACCGGGACACGGCGGTGCTGGTCGTCGCGGAGTGAGGACCGCCCGGTTCAGTGGTGCCACGGCAGCTCGACCGGTGAGGCGGGGGTGTGCCCCGCGGCGAGGCCGGTGAGCAGGGCGGGCAGACCGAGCGGGACGACCCGCTCGGCGGTGGCCGCCAGGTCCGCGCGCGTCCACCAGCGGTGGCCCGCGAAGTGGGCGCGCTCGCGGACGTCGTGGCCGCTCGTGTCGATCCGCAGGCCGTCGGGCACCCGGTGGTGGAAGAAGACGTCCAGGAACACGCCCTCGGCCCAGCCGAGATCCGCGTACCCGGACGTCCGCGCGACGACCGGCCCGAGGGCCCCGGGGGCGACCCGCAGGCCCGTCTCCTCGTGGAGTTCCCTGGCCGCCGCCACCGCCAGGGACTCGCCGTCCCGCACGCCGCCGCCGGGCGTCAGCCAGAGGTGTCCGGCCGCCGGCCGCTCCGGATCGTCGTGGAACAGCAGCAGCAGGACCCGGCCGGAGCCGTCGAGCAGGACGACGCGGGCGGAGCGGCGGCAGTAGTTCCCGGCAGAGTCGGTCATGCCGGAAGACTCTGCTCCCGGTACCCGCGGCCCGTCACGCCCCGAGGAAGACCGGGTTCGTGAACGCCGTCAGCGCGCCCGGCAGCCCGGTGACCGCCGGAGCGTGCCGGACCTCGGCCCGTACGTACGCCGCGTAGGACGGCGTCGTCCGCCAGCTCACCTTGCCCGTGCCGGACTCGGGGAGCGCCGGGGACGTGAACAGGGTGCCCTGGTCGGTGACGAGGTGCAGCGTGCAGCCGGGGGCGCCCTTGACCTCCAGGTCCACCGTGACCGGGGTGTCCGCGGCCACCGCCAGGCGTTCGCCGATGCCGGCCACCCGGCCCTTGCCGCCCGTGGCGGAGAAGGACACCTCGACGGCCGCGGACTCGGCGACGTAGGAACGGCCCGCCCTGATGCCCGCCTGGATCGCGTCCCGGGTCAGGTCGTCGGCCAGCACCACCGTCTGCGGGCCGCCGATCCGGTCGGGGTCGCGGTGCGCGTCGCTGTTGCCCATGGCCGGGATCCAGGAGCCCTTCCCGGTGCCGCTGCCGCGTGACCGGGCGTACGAGACGAGGGTGTTGTCCCAGTCGGCCAGGGAGATCTCGTCGTCGGGGGTGTACGGGCCGTTCCACACCTCCACCGCGTCCGCCTCGCCGAAGCCGAACTTCCAGCCGCAGCCGATGCACGTCGCGTGCGGGTGCGCCGGGACGACCAGGCCGCCCGCCCGGCGGATCTCCCGCGCGTACGCCGCCCAGCGGTTGTCGCGGGCCCGGTAGCGCCAGTCGATGAACGTGCCGGGATCCGTGCCGAGGGCGACCACGTGGCCGTTGCGGGTCGTGACCTCCTCGCCCAGCATGACGAGCAGGTCGTCGCCCGCCACGTCCGCCCAGTGGGCCTGCGCGGAGTGCGTGTTGTGGTCCGACGTGTTGATGAAGTCCAGGCCCGCCGCCCGGGCGAGCGCACCGATCTCGGCGGGCGTGCGGCGCCCGTCCGAGTACCAGCTGTGCAGGTGGCAGTCGCCGCGGTACCAGGCGCGGCCCCGGCCGCGGGCCCGCTCCGGCGGATAGCTCGGCCGCGGCGTCTCGCCCGCCGGGCCGTGGGTGAGCGTCACCGTCACCGAGTACGGCAGGCCGTCCGGCGCCACCGTGTACGGGCCGAGCGCGATGTGCCAGGTGCCCGCCCGTACCGGGCCCGGGATGTAGCCGGGCGTCGCGTCGTCCGCGCGGACGAAGAACTCCGTGCGCGCCCCGCCCGACCAGCCGCGGAAGCCCTTGCCGCCGAGCGCCGTGCCGCGCTCGTCGAAGATGCCGATGTCGAGCGCGTTGTTCTGGGTGCCGGCCGGGACCGTCGCCTTCGTGTACGTGTAGGCGACGTGGATCTCCCGCACGCCGGACGGGACCTCCACCGGCAGGTACACGAAGTCGGGGGCGCCCGGCGGCAGGGTGCCCGTGAGCGTCTTGGTGGACTGCGAGCCGTCGGCGGCGCTGGCGAAGCTCATGGTGGTGAGCGTAAGTGCCGTCGCCGCACCGGTCACGAGCAACGCCCGTCTGCCGATGCCGTGTTCGGTGCCGTGTGTTTCGTCCGTGCACATATCGCGGCTCCCCAGGGTGTGGATGTGACGTGTGCGAACCCTGGCAGTAAGCCGTGAACTCCCCTCCAAGGGAAGGGGATCGGCGGATTACGACTGGCGGCGCCTGCGGAACAGGCCGGCGACGATCAGCACCACGATCACGATCAGCACGATGAGGATCCAGCCGAGCGCGCCGAGCGAACCGCTCTTCTTCTTTTTCCTCTTTTTGGAATTCTTGGACTTATTGGACTTCTTGCCGGTCCTGGACAGCTTGTCGGTGGTGTCGGACCTCGACGTGGAGACCTGCTTCGCCGGCTTCCCGACGGGATGGGAGACCGGCTTCGAGACCTGCCCGGATACCTGCTGGGACGACGTCGTCGCGGCGTACGCCGTCGCCGGGACGCCGCCCAGGAGCAGCGCGCCGAGCAACACCAGCACCGTCGTGGGACGCGTGCGGAGAAACATGACAAACCCCCCGTTGGTCAAGGACCCGGCGAGACTAGTACCACCCGAGCACGCCCGGAACCCCCGCCGACGTGATCCGCTCGTATGCTCGGTTCATGAGTGATCCGGACGCCGCACGACAGCAGAGCCAGCCCACCGCCAACTCGATGCGACGCGCGCTCAAACGGGCCAGGGACGGCGTCGCGCTCGACGTCACGGAGGCCGCCGTACTGCTCCAGGCGCGCGGCACCGATCTCGACGACCTGACCGCGTCGGCCGCCCGGGTGCGCGACGCGGGTCTCGAAGCCGCCGGACGGCCGGGCGTCATCACGTACTCGAAGAGCGTGTTCGTCCCGCTCACCCGGCTGTGCCGGGACAAGTGCCACTACTGCACGTTCGTGACCGTCCCCGGCAAGCTGCGCCGCGCCGGGCACGGGATGTTCATGTCGCCGGACGAGGTCCTCGACATCGCCCGCAAGGGCGCCGAACTCGGCTGCAAGGAAGCCCTGATCACCCTCGGCGACAAGCCCGAGGACCGCTGGCCCGAGGCCCGCGAATGGCTCGACGCGCACGGCTACGACGACACCATCGCCTACGTCCGCGCCATCTCGATCCGGATCCTGGAGGAGACGGGACTGCTCCCGCACCTCAACCCGGGCGTCCTGTCCTGGACCGACTTCCAGCGGCTCAAGCCCGTCGCCCCGTCGATGGGCATGATGCTGGAGACCACCGCCGAGCGTCTGTGGTCCGAGCCCGGCATGCCGCACTACGGCTCCCCGGACAAGGAACCGGCCGTCCGGCTGCGGGTGCTGGAGGACGCGGGCCGCTCCTCCGTCCCCTTCACCAGCGGGCTGCTCATCGGGATCGGCGAGACGTACGAGGAGCGCGCGGAGTCCCTCTTCGCCCTGCGCCGTGTCGCCCGCTCCTACCACGGCGTCCAGGAACTGATCATCCAGAACTTCCGCGCCAAGCCGGACACGGCGATGCGCGGCATGCCCGACGCCGAACTCGACGACCTCGTCGCGACCGTGGCCGTCGCCCGGCACATCATGGGCCCGGCGGGCAATCTGCAGGCCCCGCCGAACCTGGTCGACGGCGAGTACGCGCGGCTCATCGGCGCCGGCATCGACGACTGGGGCGGCGTCTCCCCGGTGACCATCGACCACGTGAACCCGGAGAAGCCGTGGCCGAAGCTGGCGGAACTGGCCGGGCAGTCCGCCGAGGCCGGCTTCGAGCTGCGCGAACGACTGTGCGTGTACCCGGAGTTCGTGACCCGCGGCGAACCGTGGCTCGACCCGCGCCTGCTCCCGCACGTCCGCGCGCTCGCCGACCCGGACACCGGTCTCGCGATCGCCGACGCACCCGTCGTCGGCCGCCCCTGGCAGGAGCCGGACGAGGGGTTCGTCGTGGCGAGCGGCCGCACCGACCTGCACCGCACCATCGACACCGAGGGCCGCACATCCGACCGGCGCGACGACTTCGACGTGGTCTACGGCGACTGGGAGGCGCTGCGTGAGCAGGCGGCCCCCGGCATGGTGCCGTCCCGCATCGACGGCGACGTGCGCGAGGCGCTGGCGATCGCGGCCGACGACCCGACCCGGCTCACCGACGACCAGGCCCTCGCCCTGCTGCACGCGGACGGCCCGGCCCTCGACGCCCTGTGCCGGATCGCCGACGACATCCGCAAGACGGTCAACGGCGACGACGTCACGTACATCGTCACGCGGAACATCAACTTCACCAACGTCTGCTACACCGGCTGCCGCTTCTGCGCCTTCGCGCAGCGCCGCACCGACGCCGACGCGTACACCCTCTCCCTGGACCAGGTCGCCGACCGCGCCCAACAGGCCTGGGACGTCGGGGCGGTCGAGGTCTGCATGCAGGGCGGCATCCACCCGGACCTGCCCGGCACGGCCTACTTCGACATCGCGAAGGCGGTCAAGGAGCGGGTCCCGGGCATGCACGTCCACGCCTTCTCCCCGATGGAGGTCGTGAACGGCGCGACCCGCACCGGCATGTCCATCCGCGAGTGGCTGACCGCCGCCAAGGAAGCGGGTCTCGACTCGATCCCCGGCACGGCCGCCGAGATCCTCGACGACGAGGTCCGCTGGATCCTCACCAAGGGCAAGCTGCCCACGGCGACGTGGATCGAGGTCGTCAGGACCGCGCACGAACTCGGCATCCGGTCGAGCTCGACGATGATGTACGGGCACGTGGACCAGCCGCGGCACTGGCTCGGCCACTTCCGCACCCTGGCCGCGATCCAGCAGGAGACCGGCGGCTTCACGGAGTTCGTGACGCTGCCCTTCATCCACACGAACGCGCCGGTCTACCTGGCGGGCATCGCGCGGCCGGGCCCGACGACCCGCGACAACCGCGCGGTCACGGCGATGGCCCGGGTCCTCCTCCACCCGCACATCCCCAACATCCAGACCAGCTGGGTGAAGCTCGGCACGGAGGGCGCGGCCGAGATGCTCCGCTCGGGCGCCAACGACCTGGGCGGCACCCTCATGGAGGAGACCATCTCGCGGATGGCGGGCTCCTCCTACGGCTCGTACAAGTCGGTCAAGGATCTGGTGGCGGTCGCGGACGCGGCGGGCCGCCCGGCGAGGCCGCGGACGACGCTGTACGGGTCCGTCCCGGAGGAGCGGGTCCGCACCGCCGCGGCGTCGGACGGGCATCTGCCGGAGCTGCTGCCGGTGCTGGGCGACTGAACCCAAGCCGGGACCTGGGGCGTCCGCCCCCAGGTCCCGGCTTTTATTCGCTCTCACGTGTCAGTACCTGCTGTTAGCCTCCTGCGACCCGCGGGCAGAGCGGGACGACAGGGGAGGGGTCAACATGCCTCGCAGTAGAAGGACTTGGAGCCGACTCAGACGGGCAGCCGTCGTGGGCTCGGCGACACTGACGGTCGTCGCGGCGCCGTCGGCGGCCCTGGCGGCCGACAACCTGCCACCGTTGCGGCCGCTCGTGCAGGATCTGAAGACCGGCGGCCGGGCGTGCGCCACGGGGTCGGAGCGGCCGTACGTCTCGGAGTCGCCGCGGGTGACCGCCGCGCTCTACGACCCCGAGAGCGACGACCAGCCCGCCGAGGGCAACTTCGTACAGGGCGAGTTCGAGGCCTGGTGGACGGATGCCGACGGCGCGGAGCAGCACCGGACCCACACCTCGTCCAGGTTGCCGTCCGGCACTTCGGCGTACTGGCAGCTGCCCGACGACGTGCCGCCGAACACCGTCGTGTCCTGGCGGGTCCGCGCGCACGACGGCAAGGCGGCCTCCGCGTGGAGCTCCGAGGACGGCGGCTCCGTCTGCGAGTTCGTCTACGACGACGAGAACCCGGCGAAGCCGACCGTGTCCTCGACGGACTTTCCCGAGGACAGCTGGACCGCGCGCGTCGGGGAGTACGGCACCTTCACGGTGGGCTCGTCCTCGGACGACGTCGTCGCGTACCGCTACTCGTACATCGGCGGTCCTTATGGGACCGCGTCGCCGGAGAAGCCCGGTGGGCCGGTCAGTATCCGCTTCCTGCCGGTGGACACGGGTCCGGAGACGCTGAGCGTCCAGGCAGTCGACCGGTCGGGTCGCATCAGCGGTCGCACCGACCACTCGTTCTTCGTCGTGGCGCCCCGCGCGCCCGCCGCCCACTGGAACCTTGCCGACCCCGCGGGCACGAAGTCGGCCGCGGCGGAGACGGGGCCTGCCGCCCGGGCCGGCACCGGTGTGGCGTTCGGGGCGGGGGCGCCCGACGGCACCGCGCTGAAGACCACCGCGAGCCTGGACGGTACGGGTCACGGATACCTGAGCCCGGACACGGCCGCGGTCGACACGCGGCGCACGTTCGCGGTGGGCGGCTGGGTGCGGCCGGCCCGCACGGACGCCGTGCGGACCGTGGCGAGCCAGGACGCCGACGGGGCTCCCGGCTTCACGCTCGGGCTGCGGCCCGGCAGCGACTCCGCACCGGTGTGGTCCTTCCGGATCGGCGGCGCGCAGGTCACCGGCGGTACTCCCGAGACCGGCGAGTGGGCCCACGTGCTGGGCCTCTACGACGCCGAGACGGGGCTCGCCACGCTGTACGTGAACGGCCACGAGGTCGGCACGCCGCAGAAGGCGGCGCCGGTCGAGGCCGCGGGAGCCTTCCAGATCGGCCGGGCCCGGGGCGCGGCCGGATACCGCGACCGCTGGCAGGGCGAAGTGGGCGATGTCCGGGTCTACGACCGAGTGGTCGTGCCGGCAGAGGCGGCCGAACTGGGCGCCCGCACGGCCCGGTTGGCAGGGCACTGGTCCCTGGAGAGCGCGGCGGACGGGGCGAGCCCGGAACTGTACGGGGGCGCGCCGCTGCAGCTGTCCGACGGCGCGACGATCCGCCGTGCCGTCGAGGACGACTGCGCGGTGAACCCGGACTGCGTTCCGCCGACGGACTACCCGCTCGTGGGCGACGGCGACCTGACGCTGGACGGCACGACCGGCCACGCCGCCACGGACCGGCCCGTCGTGGACACGGGTGACAGCTTCACCATCGGTGTGGTGGTCCGCCTCGCGGACAGCGACCCCGAGCACCCGATGACGGTGCTGTCCCAGGGCGGTGAGCACGCGGACGCGTTCAAGGTGCGGTACGTCCCCACGGAGCACGAGTGGCAGCTGGTCGTGACCGGAGCCGATGACAGCGGGGCGGCGGAGACCGTCGTCGCGCGCGAGGCCGTGGCCGACGGCGGTGAGGGCCAGGGCCAGCGACTGGCGGTCGTGTACGACGACGCGACCGACCAGATCAAGCTCTACCTGGACGGCTACACGAGTGACGAGGCGACCGCGACCTTCCACGGTGCCTGGCACAGCGACGGCGGGCTGCAGGTCGGGCGCGGGCACGTCGACGGCGCGTGGGGCGAGTACCTGCGCGGCTCGGTCGACGAGGTGCACGCCTTCTCCGGTGCGCTGAACCAGTCCGACATCCTCGGTCTCGGCTTCGGCACCGAACCCTGCGTCTGCTGAGCACGAGCTGACGGGCGGACGTACCGGTCGGGTACCGGGTTCGGGGCGCGCGTCGCCCTGGCCGTGACCCGGCCCGGGCGTCAGCGCAGCGCCGCCCCGAACCCGGTGCCCGACCGGGAGCCGGGGCCGGTCCCCGGCTCGCCGGTCTCCGGGGCGTGGACCGCGGCGGGGCCGAACGACACGACGTCCTTCGCGACCGGGCCGCCGGGCCCGGCGGGCAGCACCCACACGGCGCCCGAGTCGCTGCGCGCACCGTCCTCACCGGCCGCGCCCACGGCGAGGGCCGCCGGTGCGTCCTTGCCCGCCGGGCGGAACGACACCGCCGAACCGAACAGGTCGCCGCGCTCCCCGTTGCCCGGCACGCCCGCGCTGTCCTGGGTGTACGTGCGGGCCGGCGTGGCGCCCAGGCCGCGCCCCCGCATGCCCTTGAACACGTACACGGCGCCGGCGTCGGTGTGCCCCGCCGCGTCGTCGGTGCCGGGCGCGCCCACGGCGAGATCGGCGCAGCCGTCGCCGTCGCCGTCGCCCGCGCCGAGGGCGGCGCCGAACTGGTCGCCCTGGTTCGTGGCGCCCGGCGCGTGGTCGCCGGCCCGGCCGCCGCCCGGCGCCGTCAGGAACACGGCGGAGCCGCCCGGACCCTTCGGCCCGCCGGACAGCACCCGCACCCGCCCGGCGCTGTCGACCGAGTCCTCCGACACCTCGCCGATGTCGTACGAGGCGAGGTCCGCGAAACCGTCGCAGTCGAAGTCGCCGACGGCGCCGCCGAGTCCGTAGGAGGACAGGTCCCTGCCCGTCGCGCGCAGCCCGTCCTCGCCGCCCGGATGGAACCGGTCCGGGTAGCTCATCTCCTCGAAGCCCTGCGACGTGACGAGGTCGTCGCGGCCGTCCCCGTTCAGATCGCCGACGACGACGCGCCGTGGCGCGCCGCTGTCCCCCCAATTCCCTTCGATCTTCCCGGACTTGCGCTGCTTGCCGTCCCGACCGAACGGCCCGTACAGCACGCGCGTGCCGCCCGCCACCAGATCGGCGTGGCCGTCCCCGTCGAAGTCGCCGGTGGCCGTCTCGCCCAGCGAGGGCAGCACGGTCACCTCTTCGAGCCCGATCCGCGACCCCCACAGCACGAGCGTCACGGGCCCGGCCGGTTCGCCGTCGGTCGCTCCGATGTCGAGGGAGGCGACGAGGTCGGTGTTGCCGTCGCCGTCGAGATCGGCGGCGGTGACGTGCTCGCCGAACCGGTGGCCCTGGTCGAGCAGCGGTGCCAGCCGCGCGGGCACGGACGTCCCGCCGACCGCCACGAGCGTCTGCCGCCTGCGCCGCAGGTCGATCCCGTCCTCGCCCCCGTACACGACGACCACGGCCCCCGCCTCCGCACGCCCCGACGCCGCGGTCCACGGCGCGGGCACGACGAGGTCGCCGTACCCGTCCCCGTTGAAGTCGCTCGTCGCGACCACGGCCTTCCCCTTCGGCCCCGCCGCCGCACTGCTCGGCGCCGCGTGCGACGGGGTGGGCGTGCGCCGGTCCCCGTCCCGGCCGCCCGTCCCGGACGAGCAGGCGGTGGCGACGAGGGCGGTGATCGCGGTGAGAGCCAGGGCGGGTGCGCGACGCATGCCGTCGACGGTACGTCGGCCCCGGCCGCGCGAGGTCGGCTTCCCGTACCGAAATGGTGTCGAGTGGGTCCAGGGCCTTTCGTCGGTCTTTCGTCGATCTCCCCCCGTACGTGCCCTCCTGGCACACTGGTGACGCAGCGGAATCCGTCGGGGGAGGACGTCGTGGGTGCAGCGCAGCCGTCGATGCAGGAACTGATCCGTCGGCGCAGGCGTGCCGGATTCGTGGGGCGGCGCGACGAACTCGCCGCGTTCCGGGCCAACTTCGACGTGCCCCTCGACGACGAGCGGCACCGATTCCTGTTCCACGTCCACGGCCATGCCGGTGTCGGCAAGACCTTCCTGGTCCGGGAGCTGGAGCAGCTCGCCCGGGAGCGCGGGGCCCTGACCGCGTACGTCGACGAGACCGTCGGCAGCGTGCCGGAGGCGATGGCCGAGCTGGCCACGCGGTTCGCCGCGCAGGGCCACCGGCTCAAGGACCTGGAGCGGCGGCTCACGGCGCACCGGGAGCGGCGCCACGAGGCGGAGGCGGCGGCCGCGCTGCCCGCCCCGGCCGCGGACGGGCCGGCGCCCACGGCCGCGCCGCCCGCGCCGTCCGCGGGCAGCATGGCGGCGGCCCGGGCCGGTCTGGTGGGGCTCGGCCTCGTCCCGGGCGTCGGGGCGTTCGCGGGCGCCGTCGACGCGGCTCAACTCGCCCATGGCGCCGACCGGTTGCGGGCCGGACTCAGCGCACGGCTGCGCACCCAGGACGACGTCCAGCTGGTCATGACGCCGGAGAAGGTGCTCACACCGGTCCTGCTGACCGAACTCGCCGACGTCGCGCAGTCCGTGCCGTGGATCGTGCTGTTCTTCGACACGTACGAGCGGACCGGGCCGTTCCTCGACGCCTGGCTGCACGATCTGATGACCACGGACCGGTACGGGGCGCTGCCCGCGAACATCGTCGTCGTCACCGCCGGCCAGCGCCCCCTGGACTCGGCCCGCTGGGGCGGTTACGCCGCGTTCGCGGGCAGCGTGCCGCTGGGCCCGTTCACCGAGGACGAGACGCGCGGGCTGCTCGCCGCCAAGGGCGTCACGGGCGAGGACGTCGTCGGCGAGGTGCTGCGCCTGACCGGCGGCCTCCCGGTCCTCGTGTCGACCCTCGCCGACGGCCGCCCGGCGGGCCCGGAGGAGGTCGGCGACCCCAGCCCCACGGCCGTCGAGCGCTTCCTGAAGTGGGAGCGCGACGACACGCGGCGCGCGGTGGCGCTGGCGTGCGCGCTGCCGAGGCGGCTCGACGCGGACGTGTTCCGGGCGGCGGTCGGGTGCGCGGAGGAGGACGCGGCGGAGCTGTACGACTGGCTGCGCAGGCTCGCGTTCGTCTCCGACCGGGGTGACGGGGTGCAGTACCACGGGGTGGTGCGCTCGCAGATGCTGCGGCTGGTCCGGCACCAGTCGCCGAGGGACTGGGCGGAGCGGCACGGCCGCCTAGCGGACGTCTTCGCCGGCTGGCGCCGGCAGGCCGAAGTCCCCTTGAAGGACTGGGAGTTCTGGAGCGAGCGGGGCTGGCTCCAGCCGCGCACCGCCGAGTCGTACCACCGGCTGTGCGCCGACCCGCGCGCCGCCCTGCCGGACGCGCTGCGGCTGATGGTCGACGCCGTCGACGAGGGGGAGGCCGCGGCCCGCGGCTGGGCCCAGATGCTCACCGAGGCGGGCGAGGACGCCGGAGCGCGGACCGTGGCGACGTGGGGCCGCGACCTGCTGGCGGGACTGGAGGCCGACGGCACCGTCGGTGCGCTCGGCCTGCTCCTGGACCGGACGGAGTTCGACGCCCCCACCCGCGGCCTGGTGCGGATGCTGCGCGGCCGGGAGCTGCGGAAGGCCGGCGAGTACGAGCGGGCGGTCGCCGAGTACGACCGGGCCGTCGAGCTCGACCCCGAGCAGGAGCGCGCCCTCTACGGGCGGGCCCGCACCCGGGTGCTGCAGGACCGGGCCGAGGAGGCGCTCGCCGACCTCGACCGGGCGGTGGAGCTCGCGCCCGACGACGGGGAGACGTTGTTCCGGCGCGGCGAGGCCCGCTGGCTCGCGGGCGGCCGGGACGCCGAGGCGCTGGCGGACGTCGAGCGGTCGCTGGAGATCGGCCCGCCCGACGGGTACGCGCTGGCCCTGAAGGGCCACCTGCTCACCCTGCAGGACCGGAACGCCGCGGCACTGGAGGCGTTGGACGAGGCGCTGGCCCTCGACTCCGGGTACGGGTGGGCGCTGCTGCACCGCTCCCGGGTGCACCGGAAGCTCGGCGACACCGCGGCCGCCTGGGCGGACCTGGACCAGGCGGTGACCGTCGCTCCCGAGTCGGCCTGGTTCGCGCAGGAGCGCGCCGACCGGCTGCGGTTGGAGGGCCGCCTGGAGGAGGCCGTCGCCGAGTGCGACAGGGCGTTGCGGCTGGACGAGAGCGACGCCATGGCCTACGCGTCACGCGGCGCGGCCCACCTTGCGGCGGGGGACCGCGAACAGGCCATGACCGACCTGACCCGCGCGCTCGAACTCCGCCCCGGCTACGTCTTCGCCCTGGTCGAGCGAGCCGGAGCGGAAGCCCGGGGCGGCCGTCTCGAACGGGCGCTCGCCGACCTCGCCGCGGCCATCGAGGCCGCCCCCGCCGATCCGGGCCCGCACTTGGTGCGCGGCGACGTCCTGCGGGAAGCCGAACGGTACGCGGAGGCGCTGCCCTCGTACGAGAAGGCGCTGGAACTGGGCGACACCGGTTACGCGACCCATGCGTGCCGGGCGGACTGCCTCGACGAACTGGGCCGCACCCAGGAGGCCCTCCAGGCGCTCGACCGGGCCGTCGAGCTGGCTCCGGCCTATCTGTGGGCGCTGGTCCGCAGGTCTCAAGTGCTGCGCTACCAGGGCGAGTTCGAGCGGGCCCGGGCCGACATGGAACGCGCCGTGGCGCTCGAACCCAGGTCCTTCTGGGTGACCTCCCAGGAAGCGGAGCTGCTGCGTCTGCAGTCGCGTCACGAGGAGGCGATCGCCGCGTACGACAGGGCACTGGCGCTCGACGGCGACCACACCATCGCCCACGCGGGGCGCGGGGTGTCGCTCTACGCCCTGGACCGGGACGCCGAGGCGCTGGAGGCCCTGGACCGGGCGCTCGCCGCGTCACCCGACCACGGGTGGGCGCTGCGCTGGCGCGGCGAGGTGCACCGCTACCTCGGGAACTTCGAGGAGGCCGTCGCCGACGCCGACGGGGCGGTCGCGGCCGAGCCCGGCTCGGAGGCGGCGCTTCGGACCCGCGTCAGGATCTCCATGGCCGTCGGCCGGCTGGACCTGGCCCGCGCCGACCTCGCCGCGGTGGAAGCACTCCCCGGGCTGGACGCTGACGAGCTGGCGCGGACCGTCCGGGACCGAGCGGAGATCCACCTCGTCGAGCACCGGCCGGACGACGCGCTGCACGAGCTGGCACGGCTGGAGGGGAGCGCGGCGACCGGCCGCGCCGCCCTGCACCTGCGCTCCGTCGCCCTGCGGATGGGCGGTCACCTGTACGCGGCCCGCAGTGCGGCGGTGGAGCTGCGCGCACTGGACGAGGAGTCCGGCATCTGCGAACTCGCGCTCACCACCGGGCTGTTGGAGGATCTGTCCCGGGCCGGGGTCTGGTGGCGGCAGGCGCGTGCGCTGAGTTCCGGAAAGTACTCCGACCTGCTCGTCGCGGCGGCCATGGCGGACTGGCCGGCGGCCGACGCGGCGCTCGGGAGCCTGCTGGCCCTGCCCCGGGCGTTCGACGACCTCGCGGAGGCGGCCCTGGAGCTGCGCACCGTCGCCGAGTCGCGCGGCGCCGACCGCGCCCGCCTGCTGCCGCGCATCGCACGGCTGGAGCGGGCGCGGGACGAGCTCAGGGACCGGTTCGCCGGGTAGCCCCGGCGGGCGGTCCGGTCAGACCAGCAGTTCGCGGCGCAGTTCGGCGAGCCCGCGCGCGTCCAGCCCCAGCGCCTCCTTCTCGTACGCCCGGAACGACCCGAACGAGTCCCGTACCTCGTCGAACCCGGAGTTCAGGTACTCGGCCCGCACGTCGAGCAGCGGCTTGTAGACCTTGGCCTGCTCGGGGGTCATCGACGCGAGCGCCGCCGCGTTGGCCTTCGCGCGGTAGTCGTTGGAGGCGAGGTAGTCGGCGGTCACCGTGTCGCGGGGGACGCCGAGGGCGGTGAGCAGGGCGGCGTTCGCCCAGCCCGTGCGGTCCTTGCCCGCCGTGCAGTGGAACAGCGTGCCGTCGCCGGTCGTCAGGCCCGAGAAGACCTTGCGGTAGGCCGACTTGGCGGTGGCGCCGCTGACCATGAACTTCTCGCCGTCGGTCATCATGGCGACCGCGCCGGCCTCGGTGGCCGGCATGGTGGTCGTCAGGTCGGAGCCGGCCAGGACGTCCGCGACGACGTACCGGGTGCCGGCGGGCACCCGGTCGGGGGCGGAGCCGCGCTCGGTGGCCGTCCGCAGGTCGTAGTCCGTGGTGATGCCGAGCCGCTTCAGCTTGGCGAGGTCGGCGTCGGTCAGCTTGTCCAGGGCGTCGGAGCGGTAGACCTCGCCCATCTTCACCCAGTGGCCGTCGCGGGTCCGGTAGCCGCCCGCGTCACGGAAGTTGACGGTGCCGTCGAGCTTGATGAGCCGGTCGGCGAGGTGCAGGCCCCGGCCGTGGTCGGGGACCAGGTCGAACCACTGGCGGTCCGCGTGCGCGGGAAGCCCGGTGACGGTGACCTTGCCGGTCGGGCCGCCGCTCGCGACCGTGCGGCCGCCCGCCCGGACGGCGACGTGCCGGGTGCCGGGGGCCTGCCAGGAGATCTCGTACGTGCCGGGCGTCCCGGCGGCCGTCACCGTCGCGTGGGTGAACGGGATACGGGCGGGGGCCGGCGCCGGGTGGGCGGAAGCGGCGGGCGCGGCGAGGGCGACGAGGAGCGCGGCGGCCGAGAGGGCACCGAGGGCAGGAGCCGAGGTCCTGACACGAGTCATGTGCGTCATGGGGCGGATGTTTCGGGGCGCCGGGAAGCGGGGCGCGACGCCGTGGTGAACGGCCGGGGAAGGGCAGCGGGACGGACGGCGCGTACGCCTTCGCGAACTGGGCGAATGGGGCCCGACGTGACCTCATGGGTGTCTCGTTACATACCAGGTGAGTTCGCTTGAGTCGCTGAAGCGAACGTTCCTGGTCGCGCCCGGTCGATTACAGTGCTGGCTGTCGGCCGGTCGTGACGGGAGGGGTCCCATGGGTGCACCGCCCGCAGCGGCCGTCTGGGGGCGCGCGGAGCAGCAGGACTTCCGCAGCCGCGTCCGCGGCGCCCTGCTCGGCACCGCCCTCGGCGACGTCCTCGGCGCCCCGCTCGACCAGCCCGCCCTGGAGGGCGCCGCCCCGGCCGAGCCCGCCGAGGCACTGCCGGGCCACCAGCTGACCCCCGCGTACGGGCGGGTGGGCGCGGTCACCGCCGCCACCCAGCTCGCCCTGTTCACGGTCGACGGCCTCATCCGCGCCCAGGTCCGCCGCGACACCGGAGCCTGGCACCCGCCCACCGACGTGCACCGTGCCTATCTGCGCTGGGCCGCCACCCAGCGCGACTGGGGGCCCGACGAGCGGCGCAAGGAGGACGGCTGGCTGGCCCGCGAGGAGTGGCTGTACTCGCGGCGCGGCGCGTCCCAGGCGCTGCTGCTCGGCCTCGGCAACGACGTGATGGGCACTCTCGACAAGCCCAAGAACCCGGACGCCACCGGCGCCGAGGCGGCGACCCGCTCCGCGCCCTTCGGGCTGCTCGTCGGCTGGGAGCCGCAGCTCGTGCTGCAGCTGGCCGTGGAGTGCGCCGTCCAGACGCACGGCGCGCCCGAGGCGTATCTGGCCGCGGGCGCGTACGCGGTGATCGTGCACGCCCTGGCGCGCGGCGAATCGCTCGACGCCGCCGTGCAGCGGGCGCTGGCCCTGCTTGCCGCGCGGCCCGGGCATCCTCCCGTGGCGGACGCGCTCAAGCACGCGCTCGGCGCCGTACGCCAGGGAATGCCCAATGCCGCGCGGGTCGGTGAACTCGTGGACGACGGCGGCGCGGTCGGGGCGTTGTCGGCCGCCGTGTACTGCGCGCTGGTGGGGGAGGACATCCGGCACGGGCTGGGCCTCGCCGTCCATCACGGCGGGCCGTCCGCGCAGGTGGGGGCGCTCTGCGGGGGACTGCTCGGGGCGCTGCACGGCGAGACGGCGCTGCCGCCCGCGTGGGTGGTCGAGCTGGAGGGGCGGGCCACGATCCTGGAGCTCGCCGACGACTTCGCGATGGAGATGACGCAGGGCGCGGCCCTGCACGGGCCCGGTGGTTCGTCGCCGGGGTGGCTGGCGCGGTACCCGCGGGCGTGACGGCGCGCGGGCCCGCAGGCGGCTGTCGCCTGCGGGCCCGGTGTGCGTGTTCCGGTGTGCGTGTTCCTCGTGCGTGAACCTGAGCGTGCTCGTCCCGCGGTCAGAGGCGCTGGACGTCGTCCTGCGCGCCCGCCGGGGAGGGGATCGCCGCCGCGGCCGAGTCCGAGCCGTCGTCGTCGGTGTTGATCCGCTCGATGAGGGCGTCCCGCTCGGGGGTGTCCTCCGGCTTGATGTAGCCGATGACGATGTAGAGGACCAGCGAGACGGCCAGCGGGATCGACACCTGGTACTGGAGCGGCACGCCGCCCTCGACGCTCCAGTTGATCGGGTAGTTGACCAGCCAGAACGCGAGCAGACCGAGACCCCAGCTGGTGAGCGCCGCGGTCGGTCCCGACTTGCGGAAGGTGCGCAGCAGACCCAGCATCATGGGGATCGCGATCGGGCCCATGAGACCGGCGACCCACTTGATGACGACGGTGATGATGTCCTTGAACGTGGGCGAGTTGACCTGCGTCGCCACCGCCATGGACAGGCCGAGGAAGATGACCGTCGTCAGGCGCGCCGCGATCAGGCCCTTGTGCTCGTTCCACATCCGCGCCTTCGCGGACAGGACCGGCGCCACGTCACGGGTGAAGACGGCCGCGATGGCGTTGGCGTCGGAGGAGCACATGGCCATCGTGTGCGAGAAGAAGCCGACGATGACGAGGCCCAACAGACCGTGCGGCAGCAGCTGTTCGGTCATCAGGGCGTACGAGTCGGAGCCGTCCGGCTTCTGCGCGTGGACCAGCAGCGGCGACATCCACATCGGGAAGAAGAGGACCACCGGCCAGACCAGCCAGAGGGCCGCCGACAGCTTCGCCGAGCGCGCCGCCTCCTTCGCGGAGCCCGTCGCCATGTAGCGCTGGGCCTGGTTGAGCATGCCGCCGTTGTACTCGAAGAGCTTGATGAAGAGGAACGCGAGCAGGAACACCGTTCCGTAGGGGCCGACGAGCGGCTTGCCGTGCCCGGCCAGCTCCGGCTCGTCCCAGACGCCGAAGAAGCCGCCGTGCGGGCCGAGCTTGCTGACGACCGCGACGAACATCGCGATGCCGGCGAGGAGTTGGATGACGAACTGGCCCAGCTCGGTGAGCGCGTCGGCCCACAGTCCGCCGATGGTGCAGTAGATCGCGGTGATCACACCGGTGATCAGGATGCCCTGGTTGAGGGACACACCTGTGAACACCGACAGCAGCGTCGAGATCGCGGCCCACTTGGCGCCCACGTCGACGATCTTCAGCAGCATCCCGGACCAGGCGAGCGCCTGCTGGGTGGGCAGGTTGTAGCGGTTCTTCAGGTACTCCAGCGGGGAGGCCACGTGGAGCCGGGAGCGCAGCCGGTTGATGCGCGGCGCGAACAGCCGCGCGCCGATGGCGATGCCGAGCGCGATCGGGAAGGACCAGGTGACGAAGGACGTCACGCCGTACGTGTAGGCGATGCCGGCGTAGCCGGTGAACATCACCGCGCTGTAGCCGGACATGTGGTGCGAGATGCCGGACAGCCACCACGGCATCTTTCCGCCGGCCGTGAAGAAGTCGGAGACGTTGTCCACACGCTTGTGGGACCAGACGCCGATCGCGATCATCACGCCGAAGTAGCCGATGAGCACGGCCCAGTCGAGACTGTTCATGTGCCCCCTCCAGGGGTCCGCCTTGTGAACGTTGCGGCTCTTCGTCAGTACGTCCGTTTCAGCGGGCGCCCCCGTGCGGAGTGGGGACTTTGGGGATTGAACCCTTTGTTCGGCGGGCCGGTCAAGGGCTCCAGAGGTCACGGATGTGAACCGAGATCAGCAAGTAGAACGATTTTGCTTTTTCGTGACCAGGAGGGGAGTTGTCGTGAACGTGACCTCGGCCACACCATGGGCGGGCACTTCGTCAGTGCCCTCGACAGCCGCGCAGACGGAAACGACCGCACGGGATGCGGGTCCCGTGCGGTCGCGTGGAAGGAGCGTCAACTCCCCCTACCTGTACATGAATGGTCAGTGCATGAGCTCGCCGGCGTTCACCAGGAGCTGCTGGCCGGTGATGGCGCGGGCCCGGTCCGACGCGAAGAAGACCGCCGCGTCGGCCACGTCGCCGTCGGTGGCGAGCTCCGGCAGCGCCATCCGTTCGGTGAGCCGTCCCAGGACCTCGTCCTCCGGCACGCCCTCGGTGTGCGCGGTGAACTGGACGTAGGCCTGCACCGGCGGCCCCCACATCCAGCCGGGCAGCACCGTGTTGACCCGGATGCGGTGCGGGCCCAACTCCCTTGCGAGGGAGTACATCGCGCTCGTCAGGGCGCCCTTGGACGCCGCGTACGCGGCCTGGCGCACCTGGGAGGGCGCGGCCACCGCCGACTGCGTCCCGATGATGACGACGGAGCCGCCGCGCTCCTTGAGGGCGGGCAGGCAGGCCCGGGTCATCCGCAGGGTGCCGAGCAGGTTCACGTCGACGACCTCGCGCCAGGTGTCGAAGTCGGCGTCCTCCAGGCCCCCGAAGTAGCTGTCCCACGCGGCGACGTGGACCACGGCGTCCACCCCGCCGAACCGCTCGCGGGCCAGTTCCGCGAGGGCCGCGCACTGGGTCTCGTCGGTGATGTCCGTCGCCCGGTACGCCGTCCGCGTTCCGGCCGGGTCCAACTCCCCGGCGGACTTGGCCAGGTTGGCCTCCGTGCGCGCGCCGAGCACGGCGTTGCCGCCGTCCCGCACCACGGCCGCCGCCACCTGGTGGCCGAGCCCGGCGCCGACCCCCGAGACGATCACGGTCTTTCCGGCGAGCAGCTCACCATTCCCCATTGGGCGCCTCCAGGCTCTGGCCATCTTTCTGACGGGGCGTCAGAGTATGGGCGTCAGGCGGAGGTTGGAAGGGCTGGAACCGGAAGCCGGAGCCGGCACCGGAAGGGGAGCGGCAGGAATGGACACGCACAGCGAGACCTACGCGGAACTGGCGGCCGTCGGCCCGTACGGGGTGCGCCCGGGGCACGCACTGATCACCATGGTCGAACCGCATCCGGGCCACGAGTACGCGTACAACCGCTGGTACGAGGACGACCACTACTACGCCGGCGCGATGGCCATGCCGTGGATGTACGCGGGACGCCGCTGGGTGGCCACCCGCGATCTCCAGCTCCTGCGCTACCCGGAGAAGTCGGCGGTCGCCGAGCCGGTCACCGCGGGCTGCTACATCTCCACGTACTGGGTCACCGAGGGCCGCTACGACGACCACATGAAGTGGACCGTCGGCATCAACAAGCGGCTCAACCGGGACGGGCGCGTCTACCAGGACCGCACCCACGTGTTCACGGCGTTCCAGGACCACGAGGCGACGGTCTACCGGGACGGGGCGGCCGGTCCGCGCGACTTCCACGCGCTCGACCATCCGTACGCGGGTCTCGTCGTGGAGGTCATCGACGTCGAACGGGCCGAACAGCGGGCCGGTCTGCTGGAGTGGCTGCGCTCGCGGCACCTGCCGAAGGTGCTCGCCGGCTCACCGGCGGCGATGGTCACGCTGTTCCGGCCGACGCCGCTGCCGGGGGACCGGATGACCTATGTGAAGCAGGTCGAGGGCGTCGACACCCGGCTGACGCTGCTGTGGTTCCTGGAGGCCGATCCCCGCGAGTGCTGGCAGGAGCACTTCGCCGGCCTCGGGGAGCAGGTGGCGGGCGCCGGGCTGGGGGCGCGGGTGGAGCTGGTGGCCCCGTTCGTCCCGACGGTGCCGGGGACGGACCGCTACGTCGACCGGCTGCGCTGAGCGGCCGCGCTGAGCGGCCGGGAACACGGCCGAGCCCCCTCGGCTAGGACGGCGGGCCAGTCGAGAGGGCTCCTACAGTGACGCGTGTGGTGCAGGTGGTGCATGTGGTGCATGTGTTGCTTTGTGGTGCATGTAACGCATGTGGTGCTTTGTGTTGCATATGCGATTGTTGTGCCGTTCTTCACTCAGAAGGAACCAGTGCTCACTTGCTCACTTCGTGCACGAAGAGATTCCACGACTCGGGAGAGAAGCCGATCGAGGGTCCCTCGAAGACCTTCGAGTCCCGCACCGCGATCGCGCGCAGCTCGGGCGACTTGACCTCTACGCACGCGCCGTTACCCGTGGAATACGAGGACTTGATCCATGATTCCGTGGCGCCCTGCTTGATTGCCATGTTTGCTCCGGTTTAGCCAGTGGACGAATTGCATCCCCGCTCATGGAGGTCCAGAGCGGTTCTCGCCAACGATGTTGTCTTGATGGCGTGATCGACGCTACTCGCCAACTTCGGTGCGTGAAGCGGGCATTCACTCAACCGGATGGCATATTCAGTGGGGGGCTTCCATCCTCCCGAGGCGAAGGTGTACCGTGCGGCGCCTTCATCCCGAAAGAGTGAAAGAGGGCGCGGAATCCGGCCTTCCGGAGATCGCGCCCGCGTTCATCCTCGCGTCCACCCCTTGATCGTCAGCGGGAGTATTCCTTGGCGATGTCGGAGATGAACTGTCGCGATTGGTCCACGTTCAGCGCCTGTGCCCTGAGATGTTCATACATGACGCTGTACTTCTGGACATCATTGGCTTTCTCCAGATAAAGATCACTGGTGACGCCCTCGATGTAGACGACGCTGGAATCCGCCGCGTCCGGGAACTCCAGAATCGCGTACTGGCCGTTGAGCCCCGGGTGCGCCCCCATCTCGAACGGGATCACCTGCACCGTCACGTGCGGCAGCTGCGACTGCTCGACCAGGTGCTCCAGCTGCTCGCGCATGACGCTCTTGCCGCCGACCCCGCGGCGCAGCGCCGCCTCGTCGAGGACGGTCCACAGGCGCAGCGGGTTGTCGGGCGCCTGGATGCGCTCCTGGCGCCGCATCCGGACCTGGACGCGCTTCTCGATGTCCGACGCCGTCGTCTCCGGCAGCGCGCCGTTGATGAGCGCCTCCGCGTAGCCGCGGGTCTGCAGCAGTCCGGGCACGACCTGGGGGTCGTACACGCGCAGGCTCGCGGCGTCCGTCTCCAGGCCGATGTAGACGCTGTACGGGATGTCGCCGAAGGAGTGCCACCAGCCCTGCTGGCGGGAGTCCTTGGCCATCTGCATCAGCGAGTCGACGATCCGGTGGTCCTCGACCTCGTACACCCCGCACAGGTCGCGGACGTCGCGCTGGCTGATGCTGCGCCGCCCGTTCTCCAGGCGGCTGATCTTCGACTGCGACACCAGCAGGCGCTCGGCGACCTCTTCGGCGGTCATGCCCTTGAGCTCTCGGAGCCGGCGCAGCTCCTGGCCCAACCGGCGTCGCCTGACGGTGGGATTGACGTTGGACGCCACGGGACGTGCACCTCCGGCTGCGTGCATTTTCTTGTTCTGCGTACGGGTCTGCCTACGTTGTGTATCTGCTGCTCAGCAGATTGCCACTCCGGCGTGTCCCGGCGCTGGGAAACGGCGGATGTGCACGCGATACGCAGCACGAACGCGACCGCGCGGGGCGATGGCCGGTGTCCCCTTCGGGAAGTACGGACGTCCGGTCCATCGCCCCGCGCGGTACAGCGGCTCCCGAACCGGATCATGGGGACTGCGGTGCGGCGCTGTTGCGGGTGTTACGAGTGGTGCGCGTGGTGCGGGTGCTCGTGCGTGTGCGGTGCTGACCGCCTAGTGGGCCACGGCGCGAGCCATGGGTCCGCGGCGCGGCTGCATCGGAACGCCCCTGGCAGGCTCCGGTGCGGGCCGGCCCGCCGGGGTGGCGGGCGAGCGGCGTGGCTGAGCGGCCACACCGTTCTGGACGTCCATCACGGCGTGCGCCACGAGGCCGCCCATCGGGTCGTGCCTGATCAGGTCCCGCAGCCGGGAGCGCGAGGACCGACCCTCGTTGCCCGGGTACAGGTGCTTGCCGAGTCCGACCGCATGGGCCAGCGCGGCGAGCGCCGCGGTCCGTGGGTCCGGCGGGACGCCGGTACGGATCGCTGAATCCAGCCGGGACCTGATCTCCCGGCTGATCGCCGTGTCCGTCGCCTGATAGCGAGTCGTCGGCAACACCCCGCACATCTGGCCCGCCACGGCATGCACCATGCCGCACCGCTCCAGGTGCGAGAGGTAGGTCTGGCGCAGCCCGAGACGCGGCCCGCCAATCCAGTGGACCGCCCGCACGGGAGCGCCACGCCTTCGCAGCAACTCCAACGCGCAGTCCAGTGTCGGATCTCCGGTCGGCCGTGGTGCCACCACGGCGATACGATCCCCGTCTGGGGCTATCCGTCCGGCCAGCGCCAGCTCTACTAGCTGTGCTCCGGCCAGACCTAGGTCGAGCGACTGCGGCTGCGCTGTGGTACCCGTGGCCGGGTCCAGAGCGAGCAGCAGAAGCTCCTCCGGAAGTGTTCTGCGGCTCCTGCCCATCCATGCCTCCCCGCGTGGATGTCTGACAGGGTGACCCCTCTCACATTGGTCTGTCGAGAGTGCGTGGGGGCTTTGGGTGGGAACCGGCAGGTATGTCGTTCTCGTCTACCACGGGGGTTAAGCCCCCACACAGGACACTGGTACATGGTTCGGACAGGGCTGGTCTGTCCGGCGTTTCGTGGTTAGCGGTCGAGGAGGCATCGGTGGCGGGGACCCCCGACAGGTCGGAAGAGCAGAAGGCGTCGGGAGGCCCGGCCCCGGACGATCCGCGTCTCGCGGTGGCGCGGGAGACTCCGTCGGCGTCCGGTGTGGACCAGGCGACTGCGGTCTTCTCGGTACGGGACGTGGCCGGGGCGTCGTCCGGTTCCGCGGCCGAGCCCGAGCCCGAGCCCGGCCCCGAGGAGCCGGGTGACGCGCGCCTGCGCGCCGCGGTGGCGGCGTGGGTGGCCGGGGGCGCGGAGGGCGAGGGTGACGCTGACGCGGCGCCGAAGCCCGACGCGTCCGGTGCGGCCGAGGACGAGTCCGACGTCGAGTCCGTCGAGTCCGGTGACAACGGTGCCGACGGTGACGCGAAGTCCGACGTCGAGCCGGCGTCTGGTGCCGAGTCCGGCGCCTCCGGTGAGGCCGAGGACGAGCCGGTGCCCGGTGCCGATGGCGACGCTGACGCGGAGCCGAAGGCTGCGGTCGACGCCGAGCCGAAGCCTGCCGTCGACGCCGACGCCGAGTCCGGTGACAACGGTGCCGACGGTGGCGACGCGATGTCCGACGCGGAGCCGGCGGCCGCGGCCGAGTCCGGTGCCGCCAAGGCCGATGCGAAGTCCGACGCCGAGCCCGAGCCCGAGTCGAGCCCTGAAGCCTCCGACGCCGAGCCGAAGCCCGCCGCTGAGGCCAAGCCCGAAGCTGCCGTCGCGCCCAAGGCCGACGCCGAGGTGACCCCTGGCGCGGAGTCCGAGCCGAAGCCTGAGGCCGACGCCGAGCCGAAGCCCGCCGCTGACGCCAAGTCCGACGCCAAGCCCGAAGCCGCCGTCGCGCCCAAGGCCGACGCCGAGGTGACCCCTGGCGCGGAGCCCGAGTCGAAGCCTGAGGCCGACGCCGAGCCGAAGCCCGCCGCTGACGCCAAGCCCGAAGCCGCCGTCGCGCCCAAGGCCGACGCCGAGGCAGCCCTCGACGCCAAGTCCGGCGCGGAGCCCAAGGCCGATGCCAAGCCCGAGCCCGACGCCAAGTCGGAGGCCAAGGCCGACGCCGAGCCCAAGCCCAAGCCCGGTGTGGCGGTCGATCAGCCCACCGCCGTTTTCAAGGCCGTCGCGCCGCCGGTCGACCAGCCGACCACGATGCTCAAGTCGCCCGCCGCGGGCGGCAGCGGGAGTGGGCGCAAGGAGGAGTCGGCGGCCGAGCGGACCAGCCGGTTCGTACCGCTGAAGCCGCTCGACGAAGGCGCCGGTGCCGGTGCCGGTGCCGGTGCCGGAACCGGCACCGCCAAGCCGAAGCCGCAGACCCCGGCGGAGCCGCCCGCGCCGGAGCGGACGACGCAGCAGCCGCTGCCGCCGAAGCCCCCGCTGGACCTGCTCGCCGAGCTGACCAACACCCCGCCGCCCGCGGAGACCCGGGTCCGCACCGCGGTGCGCCGGGTCAAGATCTGGACGCCGCTCGTCCTGCTCCTGGTCGTCGTGTTTGCGATCGTGCAGGCCGTACGCCCGCTGCCGACGCCCACCCTGAACCTCACGGCCCAGCAGACGGTCTCGTTCGACGGCGGCAAGCCGTCCGTGCCCTGGCCCACCCAGGGCCAGGCCGCGATGGACGTGAACGGCATCGGCACGTTCGGCACGTCGGGCGACCAGAAGCCCGTGCCGATCGCGAGCATCGCCAAGGTCATGACCGTGTACGTGATCCTGCGCGACCACCCGCTGAAGACCGGCGAGAAGGGTCCGCTGATCCCGGTCGACGCCGCCGCGCAGAAGCACTACGAGACCGGCAAAGCCGAGAACGAGTCGGTGGTCAAGGTCACCGAGGGCCAGAAGATCTCCGAGTACGAGGCCCTGCAGGCGGTCATGCTGCCGTCCGCGAACAACATCGCCAAGCTGTTCGCCCGCTGGGACAGCGGCAGCTCCTCCGAGGACGAGTTCGTCAAGAAGATGAACGCGACCGCGAAGGAGCTGGGCATGACGAACACGACGTACACGGACCCCAGCGGCCTGGACAAGACGACCGTGTCCACCGCCTCCGACCTGGTGAAGCTGGGCCGGGCCGCGATGGAGAACCCGGTCTTCAAGGAGATCTCCAAGCAGCCCAAGTACGTCGACCTGAACGGCGAGGAGCAGAAGAACTTCCTCGGCCTCGTCCCGACCGTCGCCGTCGGCATCAAGACCGGCACGACCACCGCGGCGGGCGGCAACATCCTGTTCGCCGCGGAGAAGACCGTCGCCGGCAAGACCCAGACGATCATCGGCGCCGCCCTCGGCCAGTACGGGAGCAACGGCGTCGCCAACATCGACGAGGTCACCGGCGTCGTCGGCCGGCTGATCGCCGCGGGCCAGAAGGCCCTCACCGCCAAGACCGTCGTCAAGAAGGGCGACGTCGTGGGCGAGGTCGACGACGGGCTCGGCGGCACCACCCCGGTGGTCGCCACGAAGGACGTCACGGCCGTCGGCTGGTCGGGCCTGACCGTGAAGCTGGAGCTCGGCGAGCAGAAGGGCACGCCCGTCCCGCACTCGGCGAAGGCCGGCACGGTGGTCGGCGTCCTGAACGTCGGCGACGGCAAGAACGACGCCGTCGAGGTCCCCGTCGCCCTCCAGAGCGACCTGGCCGAGCCCGGCTTCGGGGCGAAAATCAAGCGCGTCGGATAGGGAGTTCGCGGGAGGCTGGTCCCACCGGCCTCCCGCGGCGCCCGTTCGGGCACCCCGTGCTAGCGTCGCGAGACCGGGGCAGGACCGGGACGTTCCCTCGGTCGTTCACACGGTACGTACGGGAGTGTCAGCAGTGGCCACAGCGGAGCCGACGCGCGCCGACGACGCAGAGCCGGGCTCGGGGCACGTACGAATACGGCTTCCCGAGCAGTCGCACGGGACCGAGGATCCGCCGCCCGCGGGACCCGAGGCGGGTCCGGTGGGCCGGCTGCTGCGCGCCGCCCGGCATCCCGTCACCGTCGTCACCGCCGTCGCCGGCGTCCTGCACCTCATCTGGTTCTTCACGTTCGCGAACAGTGGTGGTGACCTGGCGGCCCAGGACGCCTGGGCCGAGTTCGTCGGCCGGCACCCCGACTCCGCGTACAACCTCGCCTGGTACGGCGGTATGCACCCGGTGTCGTACAGCGTGGTGTCGCCGTACCTGATGTCGGTGCTCGGCGTGCGGACGACCATGATGGTCGCGGGGACGCTCTCCGCGGCCCTGCTGACGCTGATCCTCGTGCGCACCCGCGTCGTCACCAAGCCGCTCTGGCCCGCCCTCGCGGGCGTCTTCGCGCTGCTGTGCAACGCCGCGTCGGGCCGGGTCACCTTCGGGCTCGGCATGATGTTCGGGCTCGCCGCGACCGCCGTCGTCTTCTGCTGGCCGTACCGCTGGCGCTACAAGCGGTGGGCGAAGGCCCTCGCCGCCGCGCCGCTCGCGGGGATCGCCACGGCCTGCTCGCCGGTGGCCGGACTGTTCGTCGGTCTGGTCGCCGTCGCCCTCTTCCTGCAGAAGAGACGGCCGGGCGCGTACGCGCTCGGGCTCGCGCCCGCCGTCGTGGTCGGCCTCTCCGCGTGGCTGTTCCCGTTCTCCGGCACGCAGCCGATGTCGTTCTGGTCGGCGCTGCTGCCGATCGTCTACGGCGTGCTCGTCTGCGTCCTGGTGCCCAAGGAGTGGGTGACGGTCCGGATCACGTCCGCCGTCTACACCCTGGCCGTCCTGCTCGTCTGGCTGATCAGCTCGCAGATCGGCTCCAACATCACGCGCCTGCCGATGCTGTTCGCGGGCGTCGCGCTGCTCGCCGCCCTGCCGTTCACCGTGCCGCGCTCGCGCAAGTGGTACGTCGTCGTGGTCGCGTTCGTCGGACTCAACGCGTGGATCGGCTTCAAGTCCGTGGACGACGTGGTGCACACGACCCCGGAGGCCTCCTGGGCCCGCGAGCTGGCGCCGCTCGTCAACGAGCTGCAGGAGGTCAAGGCCGAGCGCGGCCGCGTCGAGGTCGTGCCCGCCCGCTCGCACCGCGAGGCCTCCGCGCTCGCCCCGTACGTGAACCTGGCGCGCGGCTGGACCCGGCAGGCCGACATGAAGCGCAACCCCCTCTTCTACGACGACACCCTCAACTCGGCGAACTACCACGAGTGGCTCAAGCGCTGGGCCGTGCGGTACGTGGTGCTGCCCAAGGGCGAGCCGGACGGGAAGGGCAGCGAGCGGGAACGCGAACTGGTGCAGCGCGGGCTGCCCTACCTCAAGCAGGTGTGGGGCGACGCCAACTGGCAGCTGTTCGAGGTCACCGACGCGACGCCGATGGCCGAGCCGAACGCGGTGGTCGACGCCGCCGAGCAGAGCGAGCTGACCATCGAGGTCACCGAGCCCGGCCGGATCCTCATCCGCGTCCCGTACTCGCCGTGGCTGTCGGTCGTCGACGCCGACGGCAAGAAGCTCGGCGCGCCGGAGGAGACCGAGGCGTCGAAGCGGGCGCGGGAGGACGACGACAGCCTGCCGAAGCGGTTCGCGAACGTGCACGGGTGCCTGATGGAGACCGACGAGGACGCCTCCGGCGACAAGTGGACCGTGCTGCTGGCGCCGCGGGTCGGCACGTACCGGCTGGCCGCGCCGTACGAGTGGTCCCGGGGGACGCCCTGTCCCGAGGAGCTGCGGTGAGCCGCGGCCGGGGCGCGACCGGGCGGGCCCGCCGTCATCTGCAGATTTCCGTGGGCGTGCGGACCGCCGACGTCGTGTAGGTGCCCGCGATCTGCGTGCGGACCGTCTCCAGCTGGCCCAGGAGCCTGTCCAGCGTCGGGGCGTCCGGTGAGCGGAAGTACGTGAGGACCGCCCGGTAGAACGCGTCGCGCAGCACCGGTGGCATCACGTCGGACGCGTCGAAGCAGAGCGTCTTCGCCTCCTTGGTGAGGTACGTCGCGATCTCCTGGGCCGCCGGGTTGTCGTCGGGCTGCGGGTCGGTCTCGTCGGGGAAGAACGGGCGCAGGTGGTCCTGGGCCGCGTCGGACCACTTCTGCCGGCCCTCGTCGCTGGTCAGCCGCTGCACCAGTTCCTGCGCCCCGGGATTGTCGGTCAGGACCGCCGCCATGTCGCCGGACACCTCGAACGCGTCCTTGTACGCGGCGGAACCGTGCAGGAACCGGGCCGCGGGCTCGACCCGGATGTCGTCGCGCGGCGCGTACAGGTAGCGCACGAACGACGCCTGGTGCTCGTGCGTGCAGCCGGGCAGGGAGCCGCCGAGCAGGCCGCGCGGCCCCGCCGCCGGGTGCTCGGGGTCGGGGGTGCCCCAGAACGACATGGTCAGGGAGCGTTCCACGGCCTTCGGCGAGCGCTTGCCGCGGGCGTCGAGGAGCTTCGCCCAGGTCGTGAACGCCCGCTTCAGCTCCGCTGACTTGGCCCAGTTGAGCTGTCCCGTCGCCCACTGCACGTAGGTCGTGGGACCCGCCTGGTGCAGCAGGATGTCCTCGACCCAGTCGGTGCCGGGCCAGCCGGACGTGGCCTGTGCCGCCATGCCCACGCACCAGGCGGGGCGGGCGCTCGACGAGCCGGCCCTGCTCCACACCAGGCTCTTCAGGTCGACCTTGAGCGGCACCCAGTACGTGCGGCGCCGGCCGTCCAGCATGAGGGTGGGGGACCACGGCGAGTAGGCGCGCTCGGCGGTGTACGGGTCGAGCGGGCGGAGCTTGTCCTGGACGGCGTACTCGGTGAGCTCGCCGATGCTGTTGAGGATGGCCACGTCGGGCGGGGCGCCCGCCGCGAACTGGGCGACGAGCGTCTCCCGCAGCGAGCGGGTGCCCTGGTAGACGTAGGTGTGGCCGGAGCCGCGGGACAGTTCCCGCAGCACGGCGGTGAACGCCTTGCCCTCGTCGCCGGTCCACGGGCCGAGCACGACGACCGGGCTGCCCCGGTCCGACCCGCAGCCTCCGCTCAGCGCGGCGAGCGCCAACAGGCAGGCGGCGAGCGCGAGTCGGGCCGCGCGCCCGGCGCCGCCCCTCACGCCCCGCCTCCGGCGCCCCGGCCGACCAGCAGGTACTCGCGCCGGTACGCGTGCAGCGTGCCGCCGACCACCGCGGCGACCACGAGGCCCGCGGGCGCCACCCAGCCCGCCACGGTTCCGACCGGCCCCAACGCGCCGTCGGCGACCGTCCGTTCCATGGCGGCGGTGACCGGGTGGATGGCGGCGGGCGGCGGGTCGGCCACCGGGTCGGCGTCCGTGGCGGCCTCCACCTTCGGTGACGCCCGGTCGGTCAGGGTGTCCGCGTACGGGAGGGTGTCGCGCTGCGCCGTCCACGCCCGGGCCCCGTCCGCGACCGCCCACGGCAGCACGAGCAGCGGCAGGGCGGCGGCGAGCAGCGGCACGCTCGCCCTGATCCGCATCCGGCGGCGCAGGAAGAAGAACGTCCGCCACAGGCCCACGGCCAGCAGGGTGAGGCAGCCGGCCGACAGGGCGACCGCCGCGAGGACGCCGGGGCCGAGCGCGGCGCGGTCGGTGAGGCGGCGGTGCAGATCGCGTTCGAGCGCGGCGATCCGGTCGACGACGGTGGTCGCGTCGGCGCCGGTCTCCGGGCGGCAGGCCGGGTAGGGCGCGGTGCGGGTGGTGGCCGGTTCGCCGGACGCGTCGGAGCAGAGCATGCTCGCCGCGTACGCGAGCCCGGCCTTGCGCAGCGACGGGTCGCCGACGTTCGTCCTGGCCCAGGTGATCCACTCCTCGTAGCCGTCGACGAGACCCGAGATGACGTCCAGTTCCTGGCGCTGGGCTTCGCCGAACGCGCCGCCGCGGGAGAGCCGCGCGATGTCCTGGGCGGCGGCGCCGGTGCGGGCCGCGTAGCGCGGGCCGAGGCCGGAGAGCTCCACGGCGGTGCCCGCGTCGAGGCCGACCTCCGCCTCCCGCTGGGCGATCCGCAGCGACGTCTTGGCGTCGGCCAGGTCGCCCAGGGCGGGCGCGAGGCGGGTGCGGATGTACGCCGAGTCGGCGCGCACGTCCGCGTACGCCCAGCCGAGCGCGGCGAAGCCGACGGCCGCGAGCAGGGGCAGCGCGATCAGCCGGTCGCGCAGATAGGTGCGGTTGCGGGTGCGGCCGGCCGGCGGCCACAGCAGGCGGCGCAGGGGTACCCAGGGGCTCCTGAGGGCCGTCCGGTGGGGCCTCACCCGCGGCGCCCCAGCACGGTCCGCAGCAGGGTGGGCAGGGAGCGGACGTCCCTGCGGTGCCGCAGCGCCATCGGGCGCACCAGGTAGGCGCGGTCCAGGAGGCGTTCGGCGATCTCGTCGGCGTGCGGCAGATCGCCGGAGCGGGCCGCCTGCCGGGCGAGCAGGAGGTAGAACGCGGACAGGTCCTTGCCCAGTTTCCGTTCCCCGTCCGGGAATTCGAGGCGGGCGCCGGCGTCCCTGGCCTCGTCGTCGCGGGCCGCCGTCTCGCGGGCCAGCCGGCCCAGGCCCGCCGCGTCGACCGTGCCCGCCGTCACCAGGCGCTGCGCCGCCTCCCACACCTCGGCCTTCATCCGGACGCGGGCCTGCTCGTCGGTGAGCCCGTGCTCGTTGAAGAGCCGGCCGAGCCGGACCAGGGCCTCGCCCAGCGTGTCCGTGCAGCCGACGTGCTCGACGGCGATCCGGACCGTCGCGGTGCGGGCGGCCGTGCGGTGCCGGGAGTGCTGCGGCACCGCGTCGAGCGCCTCGATGGCGGCGGCGCAGGCGCGCGGCCCGCCGAGCGCGAGCCGGGTGCGGGCGGCGCCGAACGCGGCGCTGCCCAGCGACGGATTGCGCAGCCGTACGGCCTCGTAGAGGGTGAGCGCGGCGCGCCAGTGGCCGAGGGCCCGCCGCTGGTGCTCGGCGGCCCGCTCCTCGGCCCCGTCCTGCTCCGTGCCCGGTTCGAGCGCGGCGTGCCCGAGGGCCTCCTCCTGGTGGCCGAGGAGTTCGGAGCAGTGGCCGAGGGCCAGCTTGGGCGCGTACTCGCCGGGGATCGCCCCGTAGACCTGGTCGAAGTGGTCGCGGGCCGAGGTGACGTCGTCGCGGGCGAGGGAGACCAGGCCCTGGTGCCAGTCGATGCGCCAGTCGTGCCGGGCGCGCTCGCGGCCGATGGTGTCGACGGCGCCGCGCAGCTCCTGCTCGGCGAGCTTCAGGTCGGCGTCGTCCGGGTCGGTGCGCAGGGCGACGCGGAGCCGGAGCCGGCAGCGCAGCAGGTGCACCTCGGGCGAGGCCCGCCAGTCGGCGGTGTTCTGCAGCAGGGCCGCCGGGTCGGCGTCGGCGAGCCGGCTGAGTTCGGCGTGGTGGTCGTCGTGCGGGTCGGGCCGGGGCACGGGCAGCCGGGCGGAGGCGTCGGCGGGTGC